>JBKPPN010000242.1:0-8520 GCA_046733575.1 Candidatus Methylomirabilota bacterium
GCGATCAGGTTCTGGACGCGGGCAGTGTCGACGACGAACGGGATGGCCAGGCTGGCGGCGATCGCCAGGACGACGATCGCCGCCAGCACGGCGGCAACCCACTTCAAGCGATCAGACGTTCTGGATCGCCGAGAGCTGCCAGGGGCCGCGGCCGACGGGACGCGAGAACGTCCAGAAGTCCTCGATGTCCTGCGGCTCGCTCTTCGAGCCCTGCACCACGGCGCCCGTCGAGTCGTCCACCGTGTAGTCGAGCATCGAGGCGGCGAAGTAGATCGTCACGTAGTCGCGGCCGGTCTCCTGCCACGCCTCGGTGATCTCGACGCGGCGGAGATCGATCCGCTCCACCACGTTGGTCTGGCGCGCCGCACGGAGGTGGTCACACTGCGCCTGCAGCTCCGTGGCGATCTCCGGCGTGAGCCGGTCGCGCAGCCCGGCGACGTCGCGCGACTTCATCGAGCTCTGCACGTCGAGGTACACGCCGCGCGCCCACGCCACGAGCTGGTCCAGATCGAACGCCGGATCCATCTGCCGGATGTGACCGATCCCGCGTTCGAGGTCGGCCAGCTGCGCGGGCGGCTCCATCTCGATGACCGACGATCCGCCCTGGTAGCCCGACTGACCTCCCCCCATCGCGTACGCGGGCTGACCGAACGGTGACGTCTGCCCATGGGTCGCGGTGTCCGGCTCGGGACGGCGGCGGCGCAGGAACATGACGAGCAACGCGATGGCGGCACCGATGAGGAGGATGTCGAGCATGCCGATCCCGCCGAACCCGAAGCCGCCGTGACCGAAGAGCAGGCTGCCGAGGAGCCCGCCCAGCGCGAATCCGGCCAGCCCGCCCATGATGCCGCGGAAGAAGCTCGGCCGCGCCGGCTGCACCGGCGAGGGCGCGGGGGTGGGCGCGACGTTCCGACTGGGGGCCGTCGGCGTCGACGGAGCGGGGCGCGCCGGTGCAACGGTCGAACGAGAGCCTCGACTGCCCATGCTCCCGCCGCCGCGTCCCCCACCGCCACCGGCGCGTGCGAACGCCTCCGGCACGTGAGCCGCCGCCAGCGTCAACACGACTGCGACGACGATCGAGATCAGTCCCATTCGCCTCATGGCGGTACCTCCGCCTTTCATCTTAATCCGTGCCCCGCGGGGAAAGTCACGGAATGAGCAGCACTTTGCCGGTCGTCTTCCGTCCCTCCAGCGCCCGGTGCGCCTCCGCGGCGTCCTTGAGGGGGAACTCGAACTCCATGCGGAGCTTGAGCTTGCCGTCGCGCACCCAGCCCAGCGTCTCGGTGGCCCGCTGCATGAGCTCGTCCCGCGACGCCGTGTACGCGAAGAGGCTCGGACGCGTGATGAAGAGCGAGCCCTTGGCACCCAGCAAGCCGAGGTCGAACGATCCCACGGGACCGCTCGCCGCGCCGTAGAGGACCATCATGCCGCGGGGCGCCAAACAGTTCAGACTCTTGTCGAACGTCGTCTTGCCCACCGCGTCGTACACGACCTGGCAGAGGGCGCCGCCCGTGATGCGCTTGACCTCCGCCTCGAAGTCCTGCGTGGCGTAGTTCACGATCTCGTCCGCGCCGGCCTCGCGCGCGAGCTTCGCCTTGTCCTCCGTCGAGACGGTCCCGATGACGCGCGCGCCGCGCATCTTGGCGATCTGAGTGAGCAGCAGTCCGACGCCGCCCGCCGCCGCGTGCACGAGGCAGGTATCGCCGCGCTTCAACGGGTACGTGGAGCACGCCAGGTAGTGCGCCGTCATGCCCTGCAGCATCGTGGCCGCGCCCTGACGCGTCGTCACGCCGGATGGCAGCACGACCAGTCGCGCCGCCGGCACGACGGCGTACTCGGCATACGCGCCGGGGATCCCGGTGTAGGCGACCTTGTCGCCGACCTTCACCTCGCTGACGTTCGGGCCGAGCGCGGTGACCGTGCCGCCCGCCTCCAGCCCGGGCGTGAACGGCAGCTCGCTCTTGTAGGAGCCGGTGCGGTAGTAGACGTCGATGTAGTTCAGCCCCGCGGCGTCGACCTTGACGACCGCCTCGCCGGCTTTCGGCTTGGGCTCCGCCACGTCCTCCAGCTTCATGACCTCAGGACCGCCGGGCGTGTGCACGCGGATCGCCTTCATCGAACGTCCTCCTTGTCGGAATTCCGTGCGGGATCGCGCATTATAGCAACGTCGTGACGAGTGCTGGCGGGTCGGCGCCGCCGCGCGCAGCATCACCGTCGCCAGAGGGCGAGCACGGCGGCCAGGACCGACACGATCAGCGCGATGGACGTGCCGACGAGGGCCAGACGGACGCGGCCGCGCAGCGTCTCGAGCGCGCCGGCGGTGTCCTGCATCTGCCGGGCGAGATCCGCGTAGAGCGCGGTCTGCTGCGTCTCGCGCTGCTCGAGGCTCGCCACGCGGGCTCGCACGCCGTCGAGCCGACGCGCCCCGCCGTCAGCGATGCCGCTCTCGTCGCCCTTGCGGCCGACGCCGTAGAACGAGCGCGCCGCGTCCACGATCGTCGGCGCGTGCGTCAGGAGCGTTCGCCATGGCATGCGTCTCACCACCCAGCCCCACGCCACGGCGTCAGCGCATGCTCGCGAGGTCGATCGTGAAGCGGCTCACGTCCTTGCCCTCGGCATCGCGCACGGCGAGGACGACGCGCGAGGTGCCGGTCAGCTCCTTGATCGGAAAGCCGTACACGCAGCGCGCCACGTACTGGCCGGAGTCGTCGCGCACGGCCGAGCGCTCGTTCTGCACGAAGGCGGGCTCGATCTCGCGCTCGCCCACGAGCAGGCGCGGCACGTAATGGCGCGCGAAGTCCTCCTTCGCGCCCTTGAGGTACGTCCACAGGAGCAGGCGATCGGCCTGGTCCTTGAGGATCTTCTCGGGCTCCGTCGGCTTCATGACCTGGTTCTTGAAGGCCGAGTGGCGTGCGGCGAGCGCGATGCGGTGGAACGGCGTGTACACGAGCACGCTGTCGCCCGCCGCGTTGGCCACGCGCCATTCCGAATCGAAGACCTCGCTCGTGATGCTGCGCTGCCCGACGCGGATCGCCTCCTGGGTGAGGCGCTCGTCGAGGGCCAGCGCCGCCGCGTCGACGACGGGACAGCTCGCGAGGACGAGGAGCGTGACGGCGAGGGCGGCGCGCATCACTTCACGTCACCCACGACCACGCGGCTGAATCGATCGGGCGTGAAGAAGCGCGCCGCCACGCGCTGGACGTCAGCGGCGGTCACGGCCGCGATCCGCGCCTTGTAGCGATCGGGATAGTCGAGCCCCAGCCCCTGCTGCTCCACCGCGACCAGGAAGTCGGCGACCTTCGACGACGTGTCGAGCCGCAGCGGGAAGCTGCCGATGAGGTACGACTTGGCGAGGGTCAGCTCGCGCTCGGTGACGGGCTCCTTGATGAGCCGGGCCAGCTCGTCGCGCGTGATCGCCGTCACCTTCGGAATCTCCGCCGTGCGCGTCTGCGCGTTCACCACCAGCGACGAGCCGTACTTGCCGGGAGAGACGTAACTGTAGATCGAGTACACGAGCCCGTTCTCCTCGCGCGCGCGGGTGTACAGGCGCGACGCGGAGCCGCCCCCCAGCACGTACGACGCGACGCTGAGGGCGAAGTAGTCGGGATCGGTCTGCCGGATGGCCTGACGTCCGAGCATGATCGTGGCCTGGGTCAGATCCTTCTTGATCAGCGTCTCGGACGGGGCGCCGCTCGGCTGAGCGACGGGGACGACGGGCAGCCGGGTCGACGGTCTCGGCCACGCACCGAACCGACGCAGCACGGCGGCGCGCGCCTCGTCGACCGTGATCGCGCCGACGACGGCGATGATCGCTTCATCGGGGCGGAACGTCTCGCGGTGGAAGTTCACCACGTCGTCGCGCGTCAGCTTGCCGACCGACGCGACGGTGCCCTCCGCGGGCGTGCCGTACGGGTGCGTGGGGAACACGAGCTTGGCGAGCGCGCGCGCGGCCACCGTATCCGGGCTCTCCTCCGAGCGCGTGATGGCGGCCTGGATCTCCTTGACCTTCCGCTGCACCTCGTTCTCGGGGAACGTGGGGGCGAGCACGACGTCGCGCAACAGGTCCAGGCCGAGATCGAGATCTTTCTTCAGCACGGCCAGCGAGGCGCCGACGCCGTCACGTCCGGCTCCCGCCTCCAGGCTGCCGCCCACGAACTCGATGGCCGAGTCGATCTCCGGCCCGGTGCGGCTCCCCGCGCCGCGCGTGAGCAACGCCCCCGTGAGGTTCGCCAGCCCCTCCCGCCCTTGCGGATCGCTCACCGCCCCGGCGTCGCGCACGTACACGCGCGCGATGACGATCGGCACCGCGGGGCGTTCCGCCACGAGCAGCACGATGCCGTTCGGCAGGGTCTCGCGATGGGCGAGCGGAGCAGCCGAGACGGCGGGAACGACGAGCAGCAGGACGAGGACAAGCGTCAGCAGGACGGCGCGGCGGCGCATGGACGTCAACCAGTGTTCCACCTTCGTCGCGGTCAGTCCAGTTGTTGAACCACGATCTCGAGCCCGCGCCACCACCGCCGCGATCCGCGCGCCGCGGACGATCACGGACGTGGCAGCAGGATGCCGACGCTCTTGCGGTCGTCCGGGAAGTACGCCTGGGCGACGCGCGTCACGTCCGCCGCCGTGACCGCGCGCACGCGGTCGACGTACTGGTTCATGAGCGCGTAGCCGCCGATGAGCTCGAACCGCGCCAGGAGCGTGGCGCGGCGGTGCACGGAATCTTCCTGGAACACGAACGCCGACTCGATCTGGTTCTTCGCCCGCGTCAGCTCCTCCTCGGTCACGGGCTCCTTCTTGAAGCGCTCCATCTCCGCGACGAGCGCCTTCTCCATGGTCTCGGGCGTCTGGCCGGGCATGGGCGTGCCCCAGAACCAGAACAGGTTCGGATCGAACGAGAAGTACGAGTAGTCGCCGCCCGCCTCGAGGGCCAGCTGCCGCTCGTAGACGAGAGTCTTGTACAGCCGCGAGGCGCGCCCGCCGGAGAGGATCGTCGACAGCATCTCGAGCGCCGGCGCGTCGTTCGACTGCTGGGTCGGGACGTGATAGCCGAGATAGACGATGGGGAGCTGGGCCTCCTTGAGGACGGTGACCCGGCGCTCGCCGTTCTGAGGTGGCTCGACCGCCAGCATGGGCGGTGGCTCTGTCCCGCGCGGGATCGCGCCGAAGTGCTTGCGGACGACGGCGAGCGCCTCCGTCGCGTTCACGTCGCCGACCACCACCACCACCGCATTGTTCGGCACGTAGTACGTCGTGTAGAAGGCGCGGATCTCCTCTGGCGTGATCCGCTTCAGGTCCTCGGCCCAGCCGATAACGGGCACGCCGTAGGGATGCGCCTTGAACGCGATCGAGCTGACCTCCTCGCCCAGATAGCCGCCGGGATCGTCCTCGGTGCGCGTGCGCCGCTCCTCGAGGATGACCTCGCGCTCGGAGTTGATCTCGCGCGCATCGAGGAGCAGGTTGTGCATCCGATCGGCGTCGAGCCGCGCGACCAGGTCCAGCTTGTCGGCCGCGATGTCGACGAAGTACGAGGTGACGTCGCTGGTGGTGAACGCGTTGTTGCGACCGCCATTCTGCTCCACGATGCGCGCGAACTGGCGCGGGCCGACGGTCGGCGTCCCCTTGAACATCATGTGCTCGAGGAAGTGCGCGATGCCGGTCGCGCCGCGCGCCTCGTTGCGCGATCCCACGCGGTACCAGACCTGGAAGGAAATGATCGGGCTGCGGTGGTCCTCCAGGATGAGGACGCGGAGGCCGTTGTCGAGCGTGGTCGCGTGCACCGTCTCGACGCCACCGGCGGCGCCGGCCGTGACGGGCGCGACGAGTACCCAGACGAGGGCGACGAGGAGTGCCACACGGGTCATGGCGACGATTATACGGGCTCCGTTGCGGCCCGCCCGACGCCGGCCTCCACGGGCGTTCGCACGCCCAGCACGATCACCGCGCCCGCCGCGGCGACGGCCGCGGCAATGAGACAGGCCGCGCTGAAGGAGCCCGTGACGTCGCGCGTCCAGCCCGTCACCATCGGTCCCACCACGGCGCCCACGAACGCGACCGTGTTGCAGAGACCGAAGGCCGTCGCCACATCGGGACCCGACTCGATGTCGCCGATGAGCGCGTAGGCCGGGCCCCACGCCGACCACACGAAGAACGATCCGAGGAACAGCACCACGCCCAGCGCGAAGGGCGAGCGGTACGCGCCGAGGACGAAGGTCATCGCGAGCATCGAGGCCGCGACCGCGACCATGCTCACCGCCACCATGCTCTTGCGGCCGACGCCCCGACGGCGGGCGACATCGGCCACGAGCCCGCCGAGCACGAGGCCCGCCACGGCGGCGAGGCCCTGCACGGCCGAATAGACGCCGGCGCGGCTGCTCTCCCGCACACCGACTTCGAGGAAGAAGATCGGCGCCCACGTGCCGAGCACGAACTGCACGTAGATCGCGCAGGCGCTGCCCACGCCGAGGATCCAGAGATCGCGTCGGCGCAGCACGACGCGCAAGCGCGGAAGGAGGCGTCCCACCGTCGCCGGTCGCGAGGCGGGGACGTAACGGCGCACGAGCACTGCGGCCACGATGGGACCGACGGCGAAGAGCCAGCACGCGATCCGCCACGAGAAGCGCTCGCCGAGAATGCCGCCCAGGCCGAGGCCGAGGATGAGCCCGAGCCCCGGGCCCGTGAACGAGATGCCCTGACCGAGCGCCATCTTCTCGCGCGGCGTGACGGACGCGATGATCGCGCGGTCGTTCGAGAACAGCGAGGCGTGACTGCCGCCCGTGAGGAGGCGGGCCAGCATGATGGTGAGGAACGACGTGGCGAACCCCGTGAGCGCGCAGGCCGCCGCGCCGATCGTGAGCCCGATCACCACGACCCGGCGACGACCCCAGCGATCCCCGAGCACGCCGGCGGGAAGCTGGAGCAGCGCGTACGCATAGAAGAAGGCGGCGGCGAGCACGCCCGCGCGCGTGTAGCTCAGTGCGAGGTCGCGCATGACGAAGGGCAGCAGCGCGGCGAACGCGACGCGGATGGTGAAGTTGGTCGTCCACGCGAAGACGAGCACCACCCACACGACGGCGTACGCGCGCGACGACGACGATGATGATGAAGCGGCTGCGGCGGGCATGCGGCGGCGTAGTGTATCATTCGCGGCTGACATGACGCGGGCGTGGTCGCTCCTCGTCCTTCTCCTGACGCTCGCACCTATCGTCGCCCGCGCCGCCGAGCCGTGCGCGGAAGCGCTGCCCACGCTGTTCGAGCGCGTCTCGCCCGCCGTGGTCTCGATCCAGGCCATGAAGATCAACAAGGCTAAGCCCGAGCGCCGCTTCGAGACCGTGGTGGGCTCCGGCTTCGTCATCGACAAGGACGGCCACCTGCTCACCAATGCCCACGTCGTGGACGGCGCGGCGTCGCTGTCCGTCACGCTGGAGACGCGCGAGAAGGTCTCGGCCCGCGTGGTCGGGCTCGATCCCGTGCTCGATCTCGCCCTGGTCCGCATCGAGACGAAGGTGCCGCTGACCACGGCGCGCCTCGGCGACTCGTCGACTCTTCGCGTGGGCGACGAGGTCGTGGCCATCGGCAATCCGCTCGGCCTCGATCAGACGATGACGCGCGGAATCGTCAGCGGCGTGAACCGCATCCTGCCCAGCGTCTCGGATCAACCGATGATCCAGACCGACGCGCCGATCAATCCCGGGAACTCGGGCGGACCGCTCGTCGATCGCTGCGGCGCCGTGGTCGGCATCAACACGTTCATCTCGGAAGACGCACAGTCCATCGGCTTCGCCGTTCCCGTGAACGCCGCACGCGGCGTGCTGAAGGACCTGCGCGAGAGCGGCCGCGTGGTGCGTCCGTGGCTGGGCATGCAGGGCCGCGCGATCGACGATCAGGTCGGGCAGATCATCCGCATGCCGGTGACCGCGGGCTATCTCGTCGAGGTCGTGTACGACGGCAGTCCGGCCGACAAGGCCGGCGTGCGCGGCGGGAATCTGTCCGTCGTCATCCAGGGCGAGGAGTACCTGCTCGGCGGCGACATCGTCACGGCGATCCAGGGCACCCCGGTCCGCAATCACCAGGATTATCTGGCGCGCGTCCGGTCGTTTCGCCCCGGGCAAAAGATTCGTCTGAGCATCTTCCGCGACGGTCAGCAGCGCGAGGTGACGCTCACCGTCGCCGAGCGCCCGCGCTTGCCGTCCGACCTCGCGGACTGACGTTTCGCGCCGCCGTGGCGGCGGGCCTCGCGACCGACGAGGGGGATCGTCGCACACCAACTCGATTCGACGCGAGACGTCCCCCGCCCGCGCGCCTCCGGCGTTCTCGTCAGTGCTCGATGATGTCGCGGGCTCTTGCGAAGACCGAGCGGAGCATGTCGCGGGTCAGTTTGCCGGTGAAGGTGTTTTGCTGGCTGGGGTGGTAGCAGGCGAGGAGGGTGACGCGGTCATCGAGCGGAGTCGCGACGGCGTGTCCGAAGACAGGGGACGTGGCGGGACGCGGCGCTCCGAGTGACCGGCGCGCGCGGAGGTAGGC
>JBKPPN010000243.1:0-3638 GCA_046733575.1 Candidatus Methylomirabilota bacterium
ACGAGCGCGATCATGACGGCGTAGCGGACGCAGGCCGGGGTCTCGAGGAACCGACGGTAGTTCCGCAGGAGCGCGAGGGCGGAGGTCGCGGTCGCGTCGCGGATCGGTCGCGACTCGCCGAGCCAGCGCCACGCCGCGACGAGGATCGCCGTGGTCACGATCGCCTGGGTCAGGAAGATCGCGTGCCACCCGACGAGCGTCAGCACGAAGCCGCCCGCGATCGGCGCAAGGAGCGGCCCGAGGCCCTGGACCAGCGCGATGTAGGACAGCAGCCGTGCCGCGGGCGCGCCGGAGAAGAAGTCGCGCACCATGGCGCGTGCGAGGACCGGTCCGGCCGCCGCGCCGAGGCCCTGCAGGAGACGAAACGTGACCAGCTGCACGATGGTGGCGCTGACCGCGCAGCCGTAGCCGGCGAGCGCGAACAGCGCGAGTCCGGCGAGGAGGACGGGACGCCGACCGAAGCGGTCCGACGCGGGGCCGTGCAGGAGCTGGCCGGCGCCGAAGCCGACGAGGAAGATGCTGAGCGTGAGCTGGACTCGTTCGGGTGACGTGCGAAACACCGCGGTCAGCGTTGGCAGCGCGGGGAGATTCATGTCCGTCGCGACGGGCGCGAGCGAGGAGAGCGCACCGAGGATGAGCACGAAGCCGCGCGAGCCGGGCGGGAGCATGCGGAATGCCTGCATGATATCGTTCGGTCATTCCGTCGCGGAGGAACTCCGATGACCGAAGGCTCCCAGCTGATCCGTGGTCTCGAGGGCGTCGTGGCGGCCGAGACGAAGCTGTGCGATCTCGACGGCACCCACGGCCGACTCGCCTACGGCGGCTACAACATCGACGACCTCGCGCGGAAGGCGACCTTCGAGGAGGTGTGCTACCTGCTCTGGCACGGTGAGCTGCCGACCAAGGCCCAGCTCGCTGAGCTGCGCGCCGCGCTCGTCGCCGCGCGTCCGATCCCGTCGGATGTCGTCAAGGCCTTCGCGCTGATGCCGAAGGACACGGACCCGATGCGGGCGCTCCAGGCCGCCGTGGCCATGCTGGGCATGTTCGATCCCGAGACGACGGACAGCAGCCACGCCGCGAACCTCCGCAAGGCGGCGCGCCTCACCAGTCACATCGCGACCGCGATCTGCGCGCACCACCGGGTGCGCAGCGGCCAGGCACCCGTGGCGCCCGCCAGCGATCTCTCCCACGCCGGGAATTTCCTCTACATGCTCACCGGCACGCGACCGACGGACGTCGTGACGAAGGCCATGGACGCGAGCCTCACGCTCTACGCCGAGCACGAGCTGAACGCGTCGACGTTCACCACGCGCACGATCGTCTCCACGCAGTCGGACATGCACTCGGCCGTGGCGGGCGGCGTGGGCGCGCTGAAGGGCCCGCTCCACGGGGGCGCGGGAGAAGCCGTCATGCGGACGCTGATGGAGATCGGCGATGTCGCCAACGTCGAGCCCTGGGCCGACAAGGCGCTGGCCGCGAAGCGACGGCTCATGGGCATGGGCCACCGCGTGTACACCGCGGGCGATCCGCGCGCCGCCATCCTGAAAGGCATGGCCGAAGAGGCGTGTCGCCAGTCGGATCAGTTCAAGTGGTACGAGATGGCGGTCAAGCTGCACACCCGCGTCAGCGCGGCCAAGAAGCTGATCCCGAACGTCGACTTCTACTCGGCCCCGCTCTTCTACTCGATGGGCATTCCCGTCGACCTCTTCACCCCGGTGATCGCCGCCGGCCGCATCGCGGGCTGGACCGCCAACATCACCGAACAGCACGACGACAACCGTCTGATCCGTCCCCGCGCCGACTACGTCGGGCCGAAGGCCAGGGCCTGGGTGGACGTGGAAAAGCGATGAACGCGACGTTCGCGACGACGGCGACCGGCACGCGGCTTCGACGACGGCGGGCGTCGCCGCCGACGCCTCCCCGTGGCGGTGGTGCGCGGCGAGCGGCGCGCGGTCCTTCCGTGTAAAGATGCCTGGCGTCGCGCAGAAGCTCGTTCAGTCGCATCTCGTCTCCGGCAAGCCGGTCGCGGGCGAGGAAATCGGTCTCGCCGTGGATCAAGTGCTGCTGACCGACACCAACGGGACGATGGCGTTCCTGCAGTTCGAGGCGATGGGGTTCCCGCGCGTGGTGCCGGAGCGCGTGGTGGCGTACATCGATCACAACGTGTACCAGGTCGATTCGCGGAACTCCGACGACCATCGCTACCTGCAGACGGCGTCGCGGAAGTACGGCGCGGTGTTTTCCAAGCCGGGCAACGGCATCTGTCACCAGGTCCACATGGAGACGTTCTCGCGGCCGGGCCAGATGCTCCTCGGCAGCGACAGCCACACCGTGCTGTGCGGCGCCGCCGGGATGCTGGCCATCGGCGCGGGAGGCACCGACGTGGCGGTGGCCATGGGAGGGGGACCGTACTACCTCACCATGCCGGCCGTCGTCCGCGTGTGGCTCACGGGCGCGCTGCGTCCATGGGTCACGGCAAAGGATGTCATCCTGGAACTGCTCCGCCGGCTCACCGTCAACGGCGGCAGCGGCAAGATCTTCGAGTACGGCGGCCCCGGGCTCACGAGCCTGCTCGCCGCGCAGCGCATGACGATCGCGAACATGGGCGCCGAGCTGACGCTGACCACCAGCGTGTTCCCCAGCGACGACGTCACGCGATCGTTCTTCACGCGCCTCGGGCGCGCACAGGACTGGCGGCCGCTCCTGCCCGACGATGACGCGACGTACGACGATCAGATCGAGCTCGACCTCTCGTCCATCGAGCCGCTCGTGGCGCTGCCTGGCTCGCCCGACCGCGTCGTCCCCGTCGGTGAGGTCGCGGGGACGGCCGTCGAATCCGTCATGGTCGGCTCGTGCACGAACGGCTCGTGGCACGACATGGCCTCGGTCGCCGGCGTGCTGCGAGGACGCCGCGTACACGGCTCGACGTCGTTCGTGCTCTTCCCCGGCAGTCACCGCATCCTGGAGACGATGGCCCGCGAGGGACTGCTCACCGAGCTGATCGCGGCCGGCGTCCTGGTGTCGGAGCCGAGTTGCGGATCCTGCGCGGGCATCGGTCACGTCCCGGCGAGCGGCGCCAAGAGCCTGCGTGCGTTCAATCGCAACTTCCCCGGACGGAGTGGCGTCAAGGGCGACCAGATCTATCTGTGCTCCTCGCTCGTCGCCGCGGCGTCCGCGCTGACGGGCACCATCACCGACCCGCGCACGCTGGGCGAGCCACCCGTGGTCGGCTTGCCGCCGAGCTTCGTCGTCTCCGACGTCGGCCTGGTGCGCCCCGACGGCGACGGCGACGTCGCGCGCGGCCCGAACATCAAGCCCGTGCCGCTCGGTGAAGCGGTCTCTGACACGCTCGAGGCGCCCGTGCTCCTGAAGCTGGGCGACAAGATCTCGACCGATGACATCTCGCCCGCCGGCGCCGCCGTGCTCGTGTTCCGGTCCAACATGCCGGCCATCGCGGAGTTCTCGTTCCGGTACGTCGATCCGGAGTTCGTGACGCGAGCGCGCGCCGCGGGGCGCGGCATCATCGTGGGCGGCGAGATCTACGGGCAGGGCTCCTCGCGCGAGGCGGCCGCGGTCGGCCCGATGCATCTCGGCGTGCGCGCCGTCATCGTGAAGTCCTTCGCGCGGATCCATCGCGC
>JBKPPN010000244.1:0-7583 GCA_046733575.1 Candidatus Methylomirabilota bacterium
GAACGACGTTGGTCCTCACCTCTCGGTGAGCTCCCGTAGCATATCCGGCTGTCAAAGAACTGCGGTCAGCTTGGAAGGTGACCGGATCGAGTTTCTAAATCGTTGCCCAGCTACTGAGCGGGCAAAGACGAAATATACGGATCGGGCCCTGCCTTGTCAAGGGTCACGTGATTTTCACGACGTGGTAGGTCTTCTTGCCCTTCCGAAGAACGAGGAACCCCCCGTCGAGCGCGTGCCCGACGGCAAGGTCGGCCTCCCGGTCGGCGACCCGCCGGCCGTTCACGCGGATGCCACCAGATGTGATCAGCTCCCGCGCGGCACGGCGGGACTCGGTGAGGCCGGTCCGGACCAGCAGATCGACGAGGGGCAGAGGCTCGCCCTCCGCGACCGACACCGACGTGGTCGGGACGCCACGGAACGCCTCACCGATCTGCCGAGCGTTGAGCCGGCCGACCTCGTCGTGAAAGAGGGCCTCGCTGATCTGCTCGGCTTCCCGCGTGGCGTCTGCGCCGTGCACGAGCGCCGTGACCTCGCGAGCGAGGGTGCGCTGCCCCTCCCGCGCTTCCGGCGCGTCCGCGATGCGCTGAGCGACGCGCTCGATCGCATCCCGCGACATGAAGGTGAAGTACTTCAGGAAGCGGACGACGTCGGCATCCGGGGTGTTGAACCAGAACTGGTACATCTCGTACGCCGAGGTCTTGGTGGGATCGAGCCACACCGTCCCGGTTTCCGTCTTTCCGAACTTCGTCCCGTCTTCCTTGGTAACGAGCGGCAGAGTCAGCCCGTAGACGGCTCGGCCGCGGACCCGGCGGATCAGCTCGATCCCCGCCGTGATGTTGCCCCACTGGTCGCTGCCGCCAAACTGCACCGTGCAGTCGTAGCGCTCGGCCAGTGCCATGAAGTCGTACGCCTGGAGGATCTGGTAGCTGAACTCCGTGTAGGAGATGCCGCCGTCGGCGCGACCCAGACGCGCCTTCACCGACTCGCGCGCGATCATCGCACCGACGGGGAAGTGCTTTCCCACGTCCCGAAGAAAAGGGATGACCGCTAGCTTCGACAGCCACTCGTGGTTGTCGGCCAGGATCGCCGCATTCGGGCCCCGGTCGAAGTCGAGCAAGGGCCGCACTTGATCCTGCAGGCGCAGCGCCCACCGGGAGACCACATCTGCGTCGTTGAGGATCCGTTCGCCGCTCTTGCCGCTGGGATCGCCGATGAGGCCGGTACCGCCGCCGACGAGGACGATCGGCCGATGTCCCGCGAGCTGCACCCGGCGAAGCGCCAGCAGCGGAAGCAGACTCCCGACGTGGAGACTGTCGGCGGTGGGGTCGAAACCGACGTAGATCGTTCGCGGCGTCGAGGCGTTCCCCAAGTGGGCGTCGAGCTCGTCGCCGCTCGCGACATCGGCGATCAGCCCCCGCCACTCCAGTTCGGCAAGCAACGGCGATCGCATCGGCAGTGCGACCGATTATCGCACCCCATCTCCGAAGCTCGAAGAGCGGGCAGCAGCCGGCGTCCGAAACGCCCGTCGGACGCAGTCGGCTGCGTATAATGACCGCTGCATGTCGACGGCGAAAGACGCGTCCGACAAGCCGCGCCGCGGGCGCGGCGGCCGTCGCTGGCTCCACCTCGCGCTGGTTGCCGTCGGGCTCGTCGTGCTCCTTCTCGGATCGGCGACCGGGGTCGCCGCCCTCTGGGCGTTCACGATCCTTCCCCGGTCGCTTCCGTCCGTCACGGCCCTGGAGAGCTTCCAGCCCCTCCAGGGAACCAAGATCTACGACGACAACGACGAGCTCGTGACCGAGCTGCACGTCGAGCGGCGGATCTTCGTGCCGCTCACGCAGATACCCCAGTCGCTCCGCGACGCGGTGATCGCCACTGAGGACCGTCGTTTTTACCATCACTGGGGCGTCGACCCCGTCGGCATCGCCCGGGCCGTCGTTCAGAACTACCGTCGCGGACGCATCGTCGAGGGGGGCAGCACGATCACTCAGCAGCTGACCAAGGTGCTCTTCCTGACGCCCGACAAGAGTCTCGAGCGGAAGATGAAAGAGGTGGTGCTCGCGCTCGAGCTCGAGCGCCGCTACTCCAAGGACCGCATCCTCGAAATGTACCTGAACCAGGTCTACTTCGGCCATGGCGCCTACGGCGTCGAAGCGGCAGCGCGCACGTACTTCGGCAAGTCGGTCTCCGAGCTGACGGTGCGCGAGGCCGCGCTGATCGCCGGGCTTCCGCGGGCACCGACGACGTACTCGCCGTTCGAGCACGGAGACCTCGCCAAGAAACGCCGCGAGGTCGTGCTGCGGCGCATGGCGGAGTTCGGGTCCATCAAGGAGTCCGACGCCAGGCAGCTCGCGAAGTCGGATCTCGGCCTCATCCCGCCGGAGCGGCGTCGGACCACCGGCCAGTACTTCCTGGAGTACGTCCAGCAACTGCTGGAGGCGAAGTACGGGGCGGACATGGTGTTCAAGGGCGGCCTCAACGTCTACACGACGCTGCAGCCCACGATGCAGCTGGCCGCCGAGCAGGAACTGCGTGAAGGCCTCAAGGCACTCGAGGGCCGGACGAAGAACGCGCGGCCGGGAGAACACCCCGAGGGCGCGATCGTGACGATCGAGCCGCAGACCGGGTACGTCCGGGCGATCGTCGGCGGCTACGACTTCTTCCGCAGCGAGTTCAACCGGGCCGTGCAGGCGAAGCGACAGCCCGGCTCAGCCTTCAAGCCGTTCGTCTACGTCGCCGCGCTCGAGTCCGGACTCACCGCCGCCACGCGGATCGACGACTCGCCGGTGTCCTATCCGGTCGGGCGGAACGGTCAGGCGTGGAAACCGGAGAATTATGATCGGAAGTTCCGCGGCTCGACGACGTTACAGCAGGCCCTCGAAGAGTCGGTCAACATCGTGACCGTCAAGCTCGAGGAGCGTGTAGGCATCAACCGCACCGTTCAGGTCGCGCGCAAGCTCGGCATCACGAGCGCGCTCACGACGGACCTGACCCTGGCCCTCGGGACGTCCGACCTCACGCTGCTCGAGCTGACGTCGGCGTACGGGACGTTCGCGAACCAGGGAGTGTGGGTGCCGCCGACGGCCATTCGACACGTCACGGACCCCCAGGGCAAGCTGCTCGAGGAAACCGTGCCGCAGGGGAAGGAAGCGCTGTCGCCCGAGACGGCGTACGTCATCACGTCGATGCTGCGGGGCGTCGTGGAACGCGGCACGGGTCAGGCAGCGAAGGCCCTCGGGCGTCCCGTCGCCGCCAAGACCGGCACGACGAACGACTACTCGAACGCCTGGTTCATCGGATTCACACCGCGTCTCGCCACCGGGGTCTGGGTCGGATACGACCGACCGCGCAGTCTGGGGAAGGATGAGACAGGCTCGCGTGTTGCCGTCCCGATCTGGACGGCGTACATGACCAAGGTCCTCGGCGACAGTCCGAAGGACGACTTCCCGGTCCCCGAGCGCGTGGTGATGGTTCCGGTCGATCTGGATCCGTCGAACGAGTGCGTGCGCGTGGTGCCGATGGCGTTCATTCGAGGCACCGAGCCACCGCCGTGCGGGCAGCGCCGCATCGTTCCCGTCATTCCGCCGGGCGGACCGGTGCCGGCCGGTGTTCCCGGACCAGCGACGCCGCCGCTGCCAGGGGTACCGATGCCGCCCACGCCACCGCTCACTCCTGGCGTACCGTCGGCGTCCGTACGCGAGGCGACACCGACGCTCGTCCCGTCGCTTCCGACCATCATCCAGGTGCTGCCCGCGCTCGAACCGAGGCCGGCACGGGACCAGGCGCCCTAGAGCACCTGGTCAGGCGGTGACGCGCGCGAAGTCGCGCGCGACGTCAGGCCACGCGGCATCGCCGAGGAGCTGATCGAAGACCTCGCGCACGCGCGCGATCGGCACCCGCATCTGCTCCATCGAATCACGCTCACGAATGGTCACGCAGCCGTCGCCGCTCTCGCCGGTGGTCACATCGCCGACCGTCTTCACGTCGACGGTGAGGCAGTACGGCGTCCCGATCTCGTCCTGGCGGCGATAGAGACGACCGATGGCCGCCGTGTCGTCGTACACCGTCACCCATCGCCGGGCCAGCTGTGTCCGGAGGTCGTGCGCCGCGGCCACGATGTCCGAGCGCTTCTTGAGCAGCGGAAGGACCGCGATCTTGATCGGCGCGATGTCGCGATGGAACCGCATGACGACACGGCGCTCGCCACGGACCTCCTCCTCCTGATAGGCGTCGCACAGAAACGCCAGGACGCTGCGATCGGCCCCGGCCGACGGCTCGATGACGTACGGCACGACGTGCGTCTTCCGCTCCTCGTCGAAGTACGTGAGCGTCTTGCCGCTCCACTGCGCATGCTGCTTCAGGTCGAAGTCCGTGCGGTTCGCGACACCCTCCAGCTCGCTCCAGCCCATGGGGAAGTGGTACTCGATGTCGACGGTCCGCTTGGCGTAGTGAGCGAGCTCGCTCTTGTCGTGCTCCCGGATCTGCAGGTTGTCCCGCCGAATGCCGTAACGCTGGTACCAGCCGAACCTCTCGTCGATCCAGCGATCGTGCCACACCTCGTCGGCGGGACGGCCGTCCACCACGTCATTGGGGTTGACGAAGAACTCGATCTCCATCTGCTCGAACTCACGGCTCCGGAAGATGAAGTTGCCTGGCGTGATCTCGTTGCGGAATGCCTTGCCGATCTGCGCGACGCCGAAGGGCAGCTTCAGACGCATCGACTGCAGCACGTTGTCGAAGTTCACGAAGATGCCCTGCGCCGTCTCGGGACGCAGATAGGCCACCGAGGCCTCCTCCTCCACGGGTCCCATGAACGTCTTGAACATCAGGTTGAACTGCCGCGGTGGAGTGAGCTCACCCTTGCCGCACTCGGGGCACAGCGTGCGTCGAGCCCCGCAGTGGGAGCACGGCTCGCCCGCGGGAATCGTGAACTTGTTGTTCTTCGTCGCGGGGCAGAAATGCACCCACGGCAACTCCTCGATCGTGTCGGCACGGAACCGATGCTGACACGCCTTGCAGTCGACCATCGGGTCGGTGAAGTGGTCGACGTGGCCGCTGGCCTTCCACACCGACGGATGCATCAGGATCGACGCGTCCTGCCCCACCATGTCGGGACGCAGATGGACGTTGTCGCGCCACCACGCGTGCTTGATGTTGTTCTTCAGCTCCACGCCGAGCGGTCCGTAGTCCCAGCACGACCCTGTGCCGCCGTAGATCTCGCTCGACTGGAAGATGAAGCCCCGACGCTTGCACAGCGACACGATCACGTCCATCTTCATGCGTTCTCTCCCGTTACCCTGAAGGCGGAGGCGACTTCGCGCAGGAAGCGGGGTACCCGTGCCGGCGTCCCCGCGAGCCGCGCGATCTGGCCGTCCAGGATGTCGCGCAGATCGGGCTCGACTCGGCCCAGGGGCGCCGTCATCGCCTCGTCCCATCCCATGCTCGGGAGCTGCCCCAGCACCTCGACGGCCCGCGCGCCGACGAGGGCCAGCGCGGGCGACGTCGCCGCGCACGACGGGCATACCACGCCGCCGGCGTCCAGGTCGATGGCGGCCCACCGCTGCGTGCGTCGCGGCGTCCAGCATGCCACGCACGCGTCGGTACGGAGGCCATGCCCGAGGGTGTGCAAGCACCGCACACCGAATGTGACGACGACGCGTGCGGGAGGCGCGCCGGCCTCGAGACTGCGCAAGGCACGCACGACGAGCCCGTACACCGCGGCGTGCGGATCGCGATCGGGCGTCAATCGCGCGACGCATTCCACCATCCACGCGGCGTGACCCAGACGGATCAAATCCTCGCGCACGGCGCGGAAGGGACGGGACACGTCGAAATGGTCGACGGTCACGAGGTCGCTGCGCCCGCCGTCGAAGAACACGAGGGTCCCGAGTGTGAGGAGTTCGAGGGCGCCGCCGAACCGCGAGCGCGCGCGCCGCGCCGACTTCGCCACCCCGCGCAGCTTGCCGAACTCTCGCGTGTAGAACGTGACCACGCGATCGCTCTCGCCGAGGGTGAAGCCCCCGATGACCACGGCCGCCGTCTTGCCGAGCGGCATGTCAGGACGTGAGCAGGAACCCGAACTCCCGCAGCGCGCGCTCGTCCTTCCGCCAGTTCCGCCGCACCTGCACCGTCAGTCCGAGGAAGACGTGGATGCCGAAGAAGGCCTCGAGATCGCGGCGCGCCGCGGTGCCGATCCGCTTCAGCATCGCGCCCCCGCGCCCGATGAGAATGCCCTTCTGCGAGTCCTGCTCGACGAACACCGTGGCGCGAATGTCGATGCGTTCCGGACGCTGGCGCTCCGTGAACTCGTCCACGCGCACGGCGACGGCGTAGGGAACCTCGTCGTGCGTGAGCAGGAACACCTTTTCGCGTACGATCTCCGCGACCCAGAACGTCTCCGGCTGATCGCTGGTGGCATCGGCGGGAAAGTACGCCGGATGCGCAGGCAGTACGCCGACGATCAGATCGAGCAGACGGTCGCAGTTCTCTCCCGTGAGGGCGGACGCCGGTACGATCTCGCGAAAGTCGTACGCCCGCGCCCACGCCTCGATGAGCGGCAGCACGCGCGATCGACCCCGCACCCGGTCACTCTTGTTCAGCACGCAGAAGGCGGGACGACCGGGCGTGGCGGCGACGAGCTTCAGCGCCATCGGATCCGGGTGCTCGCCGGACGTCGCGTCGACCACCAGGCACGTCAGATCGACGTCCTCGAGGGCGCGTTCCGTCGTCCGGGCCATGAACTGGCCCAGCTTGCCCGAGGACTGCTGCAAGCCGGGGGTGTCGACGAACACGATCTGCGCGTTGCGCGCGTTGCGAATACCCGTGATACGGTTCCGCGTCGTTTGCGGTCGTGGCGAGACGATGGCGAGCTTCTCGCCGACCAGCCGGTTGAGCAGGGTCGACTTCCCGGCGTTCGGACGCCCGACGAGCGACACGAATCCCGCCCTGAAGGACGACGCCGGTGTCGCGCGGCGCGGTCGGTTCTTGGTGTTCCTCGAGGCGTCGCCGCCCGCATGCGCGGACACGACGGGTTCGCGGACCGCATCAGTCATGCAGGAGCCCGGTCCACAACCGTCGAGGCACGGGCCCCGATCCCGTCAGGATCTCGCGCTCGCGACGATGCATGAGGTCCGCCTCGACAGGGTCGCGGTCGTCGTAGCCGACGAGATGCAGAATGGCGTGCGTGACGAGCAGATCCATCTCGAGGGAGACGGGAACGCGAAGACGAGCCGCCTGACGGCGCGCGGTCTCGGCGGACACCACGATCTGCCCGAGCAGTGCGTCGCCCGCCTCGGCGACCTCGAGGGGAAACGCGAGGACGTCGGTGCGATGCCGCGCGCCGAGATATTCCCCATTGAGCCGCGTGATCTCCGCGTCGTCGACGACGAGCACCTCGACGTTACTCGCGGGCCTGCCGACGGCGTCCAGGGCGCGCTGGGCCACGCTCGCGAGCCGCGCGCGGGACACGTCGACGCGACGCTGCCGATCGAGAACGACCGCGCTCATCCGCCATCGACGTCTGCATCGCCCCGGGGCGACGACGGCGGTTCCGGCGTCCGGGGGGCCGCGCCGCTGTCCCGGGC
>JBKPPN010000245.1:0-8594 GCA_046733575.1 Candidatus Methylomirabilota bacterium
ACGACCAGCGGGACGTCCAGGCGTCGAGCGACCTCGAGGGCGAGCGGGCCGACCCGGAACGCGTGGAAGGCGTGGACGAGGTCGGGCCGGTACGCGGCGACTTCTGCCTCGATGGCGGTCTCGGGCGCCGCGCCGACGTCCCACACACGAACGGACAGCCCGCGGCGGCGAAGGCCTCGCGCGATCCGCTCCACGGTGACGGCATTGCCGCCGATGGCAGGAGCCGCGAAGGGCGTCAGGAGGGCGATCCGACCCGCCATCACGTCGAGCATACGAAGAAGGTCGGCGGGCGGTCCACTATCGCCTCCCGGGGTGCGCGGGTCGCCCCCGGCGGCGCCTCCCTGGATACGGCCGCCGGAGGACCGATATAATGGTGGCAATGTCCGAGCCAACGCACATCGAGTGCCGGGAGATCGCCGAGATGCTGGCCGATTACCTCGACGGCAGTCTCGACGAGCGGCTCCGCAGTCTCGTCGACTGGCACATCGAGTCGTGTCCCCCGTGCGTCGCCTTCGTGAACACGTATCGCGGAACCATCAAGGCCGCCCGGCAGATCGGCGACATCCCCATCCCACCCGAGCTGAAGCAGCGTCTGCTGAAGGTCCTGAAGACGAAGACGAGCTGACTTACCGCACGCGCAGCACGGGATCGGCCACCACGCGACCGATCTCCCAGACACGCTCCCCCCGCGCCGCGAAGGCCGACTCGACCTCCCCCGCCTTCGTCGCCTCGACGGAGAACACGAGTCCTCCCGACGTCTCGGCCTCGAAGAGCAACGCCACGACCTCGGACGCGAGCGTGGCATCGACGGCGAGCCGCGACCCGAAGGTCGCCTCGATGTGACGTCGGTTGCGCTTCATGCCCCCGCTCAGCTCACCCTTGGCTGCGACCTCGAGCGCGCCGGGCAAGAACGGCAATCGCGCCGCGTCGATGTCCACGCCCGCGCTGGAGGCGAGAACCATCTCGCCGACGTGCCCGAGGAGGCCGAAGCCGGTGATGTCCGTGGCGCCCGTCGCGCCGGTCTCGCGGGCCACCGCGGCCGCCCCTCGATTGAGACGCAGCATGCTCGCGATCGCGCCCTCCAGTGCGGCGTCGTCGACCGCGCCGTCCTTCGCCGCGGTGGTGATGGCGCCCGTGCCGAGCGGCTTGGACAGGAAGACGACGTCCCCCGGGCGTAGACCGCCCTTGATGAGCAGATGATCCGGATGGACGCGTCCGGTGACGGTGAGCCCGTACTTGGGCTCGGCATCGATCACCGTGTGGCCGCCCGCCACGACGCCGCCCGCCTCCACGACCTTGTCCGCGCCGCCACGGAACACCTCCGCGATGATGGCCTTCGACATCTCGCGCGGGAAGCCGGCCACGGCGAGCGCGAACAAAACCTCACCGCCCATCGCGTAGACGTCCGACATCGCGTTCGCCGCGGAGACCGCCCCCCAGACATACGGATCGTCGACGACGGGAGGAAAGAAGTCCACGGTCTGCACGATTGCGGTGTCGGAGGACAGTCGGTACACCGCGGCGTCGTCGGCGGCGCCGAGCCCGATCAGCAGGTCGGCGGGCACGAGGGTCGGCGCCTTGAGCCCGGCCAGCACCTCCTGGAGATCTCCAGGAGCCATCTTCGACGCTCAGCCGGCGCAGGAGGCGTAGGCGGTGAGGCGGATCTCGCGGCCCGTCGGCGTCACGACGTTACGATGCCGGCGGCGGGAACTGCGATTCGACGAACTCCATGAACGCCTGGGCCAGCGGCGAGCGCGACCGCTCTCGCGACGTCACGATGGAGAACGCGCGGGTGATGGTGAGGTCGTCGATGAGCACGCACGCCACGAGCTTGGCACGACACTCGAGCTCCACCGCGCGCTGCGAGATGATGGCGATGCCGACGCCCGCGCGCACGGCCTGCTTGATGGCCTGGGTCGATCCCATCTCCGCCACGACGTTGAAGTCGCCGAGGTCGGCTCCCGCGCGCTTGAGCGCCTGCTCGAGCGCCTCGCGTGATCCCGAGCCGCGCTCGCGCACGATCATCGGCTCCGAGGCGACATCGCGGAGCTTCACGCCGCGTCGCGCGGCCCAGCGGTGGCCCGCGCCGACCACGATGACGAGCTCGTCCGACATGAGCTCCCGCGCCTCCAGCGTGCGGTTCGCGGGTCGCGCGCCGACGATCCCGACCTCCACACGCCCCTCCTCGACCCACGTCGTGACCTGGCGGCTCGAGCCGATCTGGAGCGCGATCGAGACGTCGGGATACTTCGCGCGGAACTCCGCGATGAGGCCGGGCAGCACGTACTCCCCGGGGATCGTGCTGCCGCCGACGATGAGCTCGCCGCTCATGCGTCCCTGGAAGTGATCGACGGCCTGACGCGCCTCGGCGGCGAGGGCGAGGATCCGCCGAGCGTACCCGAGGAGCAGATCGCCGGCGCGGGTCACCGCCGCACCACGCCCGAGGCGATCGAGCAGCTGCACGCCCAGCTCGTCCTCGAGCGCGCGGACGTGCTCGGACACGGTGGGCTGCGTCAGGTAGAGCGCCTCCGCGGCGCGCGAGAAGCTCCCGAGCTCCGCGACCTTGGCGAAGATCTCGAGGCGACGAAGATCCATCAACGACGAAGGGCCCTCGCGGGCCCTTCCGATACCGAGGAGGTCACCGAGTCAGGCTGGGCGCGACGCGTGTCAGTGGCAGGAACAGCCGCCGCCGCAGCAGCCGCCGCCACCCGCCATTCCGGACATCGTGGACGCGACGGACGCGGCGTCGGACTTCATGCCGAACACGGAGAGCTTGCGCATGACGTCTCCGCTCTGACAGTCCGGACAGGCCACCGCCGTCGCACCGGGCGAGGCGACGTAACGCTCGAAGTCACGCTGACAGCCGCGGCAGCGATACTCGTAGATCGGCATTTACTCGCCGCCCCGCTGCACGTAGCTCTTCACGAACTCCTCCGCGTTCTCCTCCAGGATGTCGTCGATCTCGTCGAGGAGCTTGTCGATGTCTTCCTTGATCTTCTTGCCCTTCTTGGTGATCTCACCGCTGGCCGGCGCGCCGTCGCCGCCGCCGTCGCTGGGCTTGGTCGGGCGTGTTTCCTTCTTCTTTTGCTCTGCCATCTTGCCCTCCATGGGGCACGGGTCGCGTCGCCGTGCCGGCTGCCGCCGGCTGTTCTCGGGACCTCGCCCGTATCTTAACTGATGGTCCTCACCCTCGGCATCATTTCACTATGCAACGACCGGTCCAGGCTACACCCGCCGGAACTGCTTGCTGAGCGTGAGCGACTGTCCCTGGTACGACGATCCGATCTCGGTGCCGTACACGCGCTCGGGCCGCTCGGCGAGTCGCTCGAAGCCCACCTTGAAGAGCGTCTGACCGTGGTAGACCATGAACGGCACCTCGCGCGCTCGCACTTCCATAACCACCTTCGTCCCGAGAATGCTCCCGTCGCCGAAGCCGAATCCCGGATCGAAGAATCCCGCGTAGTGCGTGCGGATCTCCCCCGCCCCGGCGTCGTAGACGACCATCTCGGCGGCGTAGTCGGGGGGCACGCGGATCCGCTCGCGCGAGACCAGAATGTAGAAACGGTTTGCGTCGAGGATGTAAGAATCGCGACCGGGCCGCTTGATCGGTTCCCAGAACTCCTCGGGGTCGTACTGGCCGACGCGGCTCAGGTCGACGACGGGCGGATTGGTGTGGGCGCGATACCCGATCACGCCGTTCGTGTCCTCGCCACTCAGGTCCACGCCCATGCCGAGCCCGTCCTTGAACATCACGCTCGCCGCCGGCACCGGCTCCGATCCCGCGTACAGGAGCGGCTCGCGCGCGTACAGCTCGCGGAGCGCGGCTTCCCCGAGCGACGGACGTCCGGAGAGCAGCCGAAGCTGATTGAGCGACAACCCCGTGCGGACGCGCACGGGGAACGACTGCGGCGCGATCTCGAGAAAGAGCGGGCCGTGGTAGCCGGGCTCGATCTCGTCGAAGCGCGAGGAGTCATCGGCGATCAGCCGCGTGAAGATGTCGAGGCGCCCGGTCGTGCTCTTCGGATTGCATCGGCCGCGCACGTCGGGCGGAAGCGCCAGCGACTCGAGCAGCTCGACCAGATAGATGTTGCCCCGCTGCAGCGTCGCGCCGGCGTCGAGCGCGACGCGATCGATCACCAGGTCGGTCTCGGTGAACCCGTAGT
This sequence comes from Candidatus Methylomirabilota bacterium, assembly GCA_046733575.1. GTDB lineage: Bacteria > Methylomirabilota > Methylomirabilia > Rokubacteriales > CSP1-6 > JBKPPN01. The sequence goes on from JBKPPN010000245.1 coordinate 4,164, forward strand.
CGACCTGCTGCAGCCGGCGCGACACCGACGAGTTGAAGGGCAGGAAGCTCGAGCGCAGCTGGTACGCGAGGCGTCCCAGACGCAGATCGAGACTGGCGGGCTGCACCTGAGCGTCCTGGATCCCGACGGACGCGGTGATCCAGCCGTCGCGGGTCGCGGCCTGGAGCCGCTGAGCGGGCAGCACGCCGACGGAGGCCGGCTGCGGTGAGCCTAGCGACTCCGCGCTCATGTCGCCACCTCTTAGCATCGGCCTTTCCGGGGCGTCAAGCGACGTGCCGTCGCGCGCGCGGACCGCGCGCGGCCCAGAAGCAGCCCGCGCCGATGACGCTGCAGCCGATCGAGAACAGGAACGCCATGCGGTAGGAGCCGGTCACGTCGTGCATCAGGCCTGCGAACCACGGCCCGATCGCGGAGCCCAGACCATTGCCGACGCTCAGCACGCCATAGATCACGCCGAAGGACGGACCCCCGAACAGGTCGCCCGCCATCGCCGTGATGATCGGGCCGCGCGCGCCGAACCCGAGCCCGAACACCAGCGCGTACATCGCGAGCCAGACGACGTGGGGATGACGCTCGAGCACGAGCAGGGCCAGCGCGCCGGTCGCCGTGCAACCGAACGAGAGCGATGCCGCGAGCGGTCCACCCGTGCGATCCGCGATGATGCCGAAGACGGGTCGCCCCGCGGTCGACACGAGCCCCACCGCGCCGAACACCGACGCGACGAGCATGGGCGAGAAGCCGAGGTCGATGGCAAACGCGACCTGGTGCGTGAAGACCGAGAAGACGGCCAGTGGCGTCATGAAGTAGGCACCGAACAGCGCCCAGAACTGACGCCGACGCAGGGCGTCGGCCAGACGCACGTGCGCGGCGCCGGCTCGCGTCTCGCCTGCCCTCCCCGTCGCGGCCCGCGGCGGAGGAGGAACGTCGCGCACACCGAAGAACGCCAGGGGGAAGAGGAACGCGAAGCCGACCGCTCCGAGCACCATCGTGGCGATGCGCCAGCCCAGGTGGGCGATCAACCACTGCGTGGCCGGGCCCATGGCGAACACGCCGACGCCCATCCCGGAGAACGCGGTGGCGATCTTGCGTCCCCGATTCTCGGAAAATTGTCGTGACAGCAACGCGCCCATGGGCACCCAGCCCAGCGAGACGACGCCCGTCGCGCCGAGGACGCCCGTGCACGCGTAGAGCTGCCACGGCGCGTGCACGAATCCCATCAACACGGACGCCGCGGTCAGCATGACGACGCCGGCGAGGATCACCGGCCGTGTGCCGATGCGATCGACCAGGATCCCGGCCACGGGCGAGAGGGCGGCCTGCACGACGGTCGACAGCGACACGGCGCCGACCGTGAGTGCCCGTGACCACTGGAACTCCTCGAGGAGCGGGACGAAGAAGACGGGGAACGAGAGGAACAGCCCGTAGGCGCCGGCCAGGAGCAGCCAGACGACGGCGACGAGCGGGATCACGCCATCACGGCGGCTCCCGCCACGTCGACGCCGAGCGCGCGCGCCGTGCCGCTGATGCCCGCCTCCCGCATCGCGGCCTGCATCGCGCCGCCCACCGTCGTGGCCAGCGAGTCGTCACCCGCCACGACGGCGAGCAGCGACGGACCCGCCCCGCTCAGCACGCAGCCGACGGCGCCCGCCTCGCGCGCCGCGGTCACGACGGCCGGCATCCACGGAAAGAGCCGCAGCCGGTACGGCTGATGGAGCCGGTCGTCGAGGGCCACGGCGAGCGCGTCGTCACGCCCCGCCTGCAGCGCGGCGAGGAGCAGCGCCACGCGCTGCACGTTGAAGACGGCGTCGGCGCGCGACACCGAGGACGGCAGCACGGCGCGCGCCTCGCTCGTCGCGCTCGTGATCTCCGGAACGAGCACGACCCAGCGCACGCTCGAGGGGACGGGCAGCGTCACCGCGCGTGCGCCCGCCGCCGTCGTGCACGAGACGGTGAGCCCGCCGAAGATGGCCGCGGCCACGTTGTCGGGATGGCCTTCGGCGCGCACGGCGAGATCGAGGAGCGCGACACGATCGAGCGGTCCGCCGAGCAGCGCATTGCCGGCGACCAGACCGCCGACCCACGCCGCGGCGCTGGAGCCGAGGCCGCGCGCAGGCGGCACGCGATTCAGGCACGTGAGCGCCACGCCCTTGAACGGACGTCCCGTCGCCTCGAACACCATGCGCGCGCCACGCGCGACCACGTTCTTGTCGCCCGTGGCGAAGCGGCCGGCTCCCTCGCCGTCCACACGCACGGTGGTCCGATCGGCCTCCTCGGCGACCACCTCGTTGTAGAGCGCGAGGGCCAGGCCGAGCGCGTCGAAGCCGGGGCCGAGATTCGCCGACGTGGCGGGGACGCGAACGCGGACGGTCACGCCCGCGTCAGAGCCGGCGCAGGAGCCAGTCCGGGGTGAGGGCGATGGCCCAGGAATTCAGGACCAGATAGTAGTTGGTGAAGACCAGCACGCCGACGACGACCAGGATGACCCCCGCCGCGCGCTCCACCACGGGGATGAAGGGACGATAGCGCTTGAAGAACTTCAGGAACACGCCGAGGGCGATGGCCGAGAGCAGGAACGGCAGGCCGAGCCCCGCGGAGTAGGCGACGAGCAGGCCGATGCCGCGCTGGACCGTCTCCGCCGTCCCCGCCAGCGTGAGGATCGCGCCGAGGATCGGGCCCACGCACGGCGTCCAGCCGATCGCGAAGGTCAGGCCCACGATGAAGGAGCCGATGTACCCGGCGGGCTTCTCGCGCAGGTGGAGTTGCTGCGTGCGTCCGAAGATCCCGATCCGCAGCAGACCCGCGATGTAGAGACCAAAGACGATGATGAGCGCGCCGCCGATCCGCCGGATCCAGTCGCGATAATCGAGCAGGAAGGCGCTCGCCGCGCTGAACGACGCGCCCAGCGACACGAATACCATCGAGAAGCCGATCACGAAGGCCACGGAGTGCAGGAGCACCCGTCGCCGCGCTGCCGCGGTGAGATCCGCGCTCAGATCCGACACGGACATGCCGGTCACGAACGACAGGTACGAGGGAAAGAGCGGAAGCACGCACGGCGAGAGGAACGAGAACAGTCCGGCCGTGAACGCGACGAGGACGCTGAGCGGCTCGCCCATCAGCGCGCGAGGGCCGCGACGAGCGCCCGACTGGCCGCCCCGTCCCACGGGCGTGGTCCGATCGCCATGGCCGCGACGGTCCCGTCGCGATCGACGATGAAGCTCGCCGGCAGCGCACGGACGCCGTACGTGTTCGCAACCTCCATCTTGGAGTCCAGGCCGACGGGGAACGTGAAGCGGTGCTCCGCGATGTACGGGCGCACCACGCGCGGATCCGCGTCGACGGACACGGCGAGGAGCACGAAGGCGTCCTTGCCGTACCGCTCGTGGAGGCGCTGCATCGCGGGCATCTCCTCCTTGCACGGCGGACACCACGTCGCCCAGAAGTTGACCAGCACGACCTTGCCCCGCAGCTCGCTGAGCTTGACCGTGGTGCCACTCGGCGTCTTCAGCGTGAAGTCGTCGGCGATCTTCTGGCGAGCGGGACGGATGAGGTCGAGGTCCTTCATGGCGCGCTCGATCACGGCGAGATCGCGCGCGGCCGCGTGCGGCGTCGGCGACGATGCGCTGCTCGGCGTGGTGTGCGTGGGCTCGGGCGGCGACGACGGCGTCCGGGACATGGCCGCCACGGCGATGCCGGTCATGGCGACGAGCGCGCCGAGCACGACGAGAACACGGGACGGCATCTCGGCAAGTATAGCAGGCGGGTTCGTTTGACCAGCCGTCGCGCCGCCCACTATCATGAGCCCGCGCCATGCCGTTGACCGTGCTCGCCGACGATCTCACCGGTGCTTGCGACGCGGGAGCGCTCTTCGCCGGCAAGGCGCCCGTCCCCCTCACCGTCTGGCCGCAGATCCCGTCGCACGACGCCGACGTGCGCGTCGTCGACGTCGAGACGCGCGGCGCGTCGGCCACCATCGCGACTCGCATCATGCGTGACGCCGCGAGGCACACCGCGCGCGATCGACTCTTCGTGAAGATCGACTCCACCCTGAGGGGCCCCATCGGGGCGGCCGTCGACACATTGCTCGACGTCACCGCCGCGCCGGGCGCCGTCGTCTGTCCCGCCTTTCCCGCCCAGGGCCGCGTCGTCGTCGACCGCGTGCTCTTCGTGCACGGCGTGCCCGTGGCCGAGACGGCGATCGCACGCGACTCCGCGTTTCCGCGACCGGCGCACGTCGGCTTCTCGCCGTCGAGCGCGGTCGACCTCGTGCGCGATCAGATCTCGCGGCCGCTGGCGTGGATTCCCCTCGCCCAGCTGCGCGAGGGACGCGCGGCGCTCGCCGCGCGGCTCACCCGCCTCAGCGGCACCGTGGCCGTCGCGGACGCGGAGACCGACGGCGATCTCGACGCGCTCGTCGACGCCGTCCTCAGC
>JBKPPN010000246.1:0-9296 GCA_046733575.1 Candidatus Methylomirabilota bacterium
GCTCGAGCTCATCTCGAAGTACCTCGGCGCGGAGTCCGAGGCGGCAAAGCTCGATCGGCTCGGCGGGGCGTCGTGGGGGCGCGTCAAGGAATCGGTGCGCGCGGCGCTGCGCGAGATGGCGGAGGGACTCCTCAAGCTGTACGCCAACCGCTCGGTGGCCGACGGACACGCGTTCTCCACCGACAGCCCGTGGCAGCGAGAATTCGAGGCGGGCTTCCGCTTCGAGGAGACGCCCGACCAGCTGCGCGCCATCGAGGACACCAAGCGCGACATGGAGCGTCACCAGCCGATGGACCGCCTGGTGGCGGGCGACGTCGGCTACGGCAAGACGGAGGTCGCGCTGCGTGCGGCCTTCAAGGCCGTGGCCGACGGCATGCAGGTCGCCGTGCTCGTGCCCACCACCGTGCTCGCATACCAGCACTGGTCCACCTTCACCGATCGCTTCGCCGCCTTCCCGGCCAAGGTCGAGCTGCTGTCCCGCACCCGCTCGCCGAAGGAGCAGAAGGCGGTGGTGGAAGGACTGGCCAAGGGCACGGTGGACGTCGTCATCGGCACGCATCGTCTGCTCTCGAAGGACGTCGCGTTCAAGAACCTGGGACTGCTCGTCGTCGACGAGGAGCATCGCTTCGGCGTGGCGCACAAGGAGCGGATGAAGCAGCTCCGGACGTCGGTCGACGTGCTCTCGCTCACCGCGACGCCGATCCCGCGCACGCTCTACATGGCGCTCTCCGGCGTGCGCGACATGACGACGATCGAGACGGCGCCCCTCGAGCGCCTCCCCGTCGAGACCGTCGTCCGACGCTTCGACAAGCGCGTCATCAAGGAGGCCATCGAGCGCGAGCTCGAGCGCGGCGGCCAGGTCTTCTTCGTCCACAACCGCATCCAGTCGCTCGCCTCGATGACGCGCCTCATCCAGGAGCTCGTGCCCGACGCCCGCATCGTGACGGGGCATGGCCAGATGCGCGAGCGGGAGCTGGAGGCCGCCATGGTGAAGTTCGTCACCGGGCAGGCCGATATCCTCGTGTCGACGGCCATCGTGGAATCCGGGCTCGATATCCCGGCCTCGAACACGATCATCGTGAATCGCGCGGATCGCTTCGGCCTGGCCCAGCTGTACCAGCTGCGCGGTCGCGTCGGGCGCGAGCGCCAGCAGGCCTACGCCTACCTGCTCGTGCCGGCGGACGGCCGCGTCGACGAGCAGGCGCAGCGACGTCTTCGCGTGCTGCAGGAGCTGACGCAGCTCGGCTCCGGGTTCAAGCTCGCCCTGCGCGATCTGGAGATCCGCGGCGCGGGCAACCTGCTCGGCGCGCAGCAGCACGGTCACATCGCGGCCGTGGGCTACGACCTTTATTCGAAGCTCCTCGCCGAGGCTGTGCGAGAATTGCGCGGCGAATCGGCCGGCGCGGCGGTCGATCCCGTCGTCAGCGTGAACGAGGAAGGGTTCCTGTCCGAGGCATACGTCCCCGAGGTGAATCAGCGTCTGGCGCTCTACAAGCGGCTGGCCACGGCGACCACGCACGCGGAGGTCGACGAGCTCGGCGCCGAGCTGGCAGACCGGTTCGGTCCCCTGCCGGAGCAGGCGGCCACGCTGCTCGACATCGTGCGGCTGCGCGTCTCGGCGCGCGCGCTCGGCGTCGAGAAGATCGAGGCGGGCGACGGGCGCGCGCTCCTCACCTTCGCCGCGTCGACCTCCGTCGCGCCCGAGCACCTGCTCCGGACGATCCAGAAGAGCCGGGGGCGTCTCAGGATGAAGCGGGAATTCACCCTCGAGGCCGTCCTCGACAAGGGGCCGTGGCCGGTGACGCGGGACGCGATCGCGCGCGTGCTGACCGACCTCGCGGCATGAGTCGACGGGCGCGTCTCGCGCGCACCGTCGTCCCCGTCGTCTGCCTCACCGTCCTCGGCGGCTGCTCGTGGGTCAAGATCCCGAGCTGGGTGCCTCTCGTCGGCTCGTCCCCGAAGTCCGAGGTGGTCGGGCCGCCCGAGCCCGTGCCGGCGAGCAAGCTGCCGGAGATGGACAAGGTCTCGGGTTACAAGCTGCTCTCCACCTCCGACGAGAGCGTCACCGATCGCGTGGTGGCCGTCGTGAACAACGACGCCATCACGCTCGGCGAGCTGCACGAGAGCATCATCATGTACCGCCAGGAGAACCGTGAGGCGAGCGCGAGCGACGACGCGCTCGCCAAGCAGTTCCTCACACGCCTCATCGACAGCCGTCTGCAGATCCAGGAAGCCGAGCGGGAGAAGATCACCGTCGAGGACGACGAGATGAAGGAAGAGCTCGAGGAGCGGATGAAGAAGCTCGGCGCGACGTCCATGGACCAGTTCGAGAAGATCGTCAAGGAGCAGGGCCTCACCATGGACGGGCTGAAGAAACGGCTCAAGAACTCGATGATGGCGGCCAAGGTGCTTCACCGGAAAGTGCGCCTGCGCGTGTCGGTGACCGAGCGCGACATCGACCGCTATCTCGAGGAGAACCGGGCCAAGCTCGAGGTCGGCCTCAGCTATCACGCGCGCCACATCCTGATCCAGCCCGACGATCCGGCGTCCGAGGACTCGTGGGCCGAGGCGCGTCGTCGCGCCGACGGGCTGCGGTCGCAGATCCTGGAGGGCGGCGACTTCATCGAGCTGGCCAAGGCCTTCTCGCGTGACAGCAGCGCGCAGGAGGGCGGCGATCTCGGCACGCTGAAGCGCGGCGAGCTCGCGCAGGACATCGAGACCCAGATCCTCGCGTTGCGACCGGGCGAGGTGTCCGCCCCCTATCGGTCCTCGCTGGGCTGGCACGTCTTCCGGCTCGAATCGAAGGAGGCCCTGGAGGGCGAGGGGCTCGTGCGCGCACGGCAGCAGATTCGCGACATCCTGTTCCGCCAGAAGTTCGAGGCGCGCCAGGAAGCGTGGCTCAACGAGATCAAGCAGCGCGCGATCATCGAGCTGCGTCTGTAAGAAATCATTGACTTTGTCCCCGTCGGATGGGACGATGAGCGCCGTACCCGTTCCAACCCCGCAGAAACCCTGCGCAGATGCCACAATCTACTAACTGCCCGCGGCGGATTGCCGCCGCGCCCGGAGCCCGCGTATGAGTTCCCGCCGTGAGAGAGGTCAAGGCCAAGGTCGAGGTCCCCAGGGCGAGGCGAGCGCTGCGGTGCAGGCGCCCGAGTCGACGAACGGCATGAACCTGTCCGAGCTCAAAGAGAAGAGCATCTCGGACCTGAACGCCATCGCGCGTGACCTCAACGTCCAGAACCACTCCGGGCTCCGCAAGCAAGAGCTGATCTTCAAGATCCTGCAGTCGCAGGCCGAGAAGGACGGGCTGATCTACGCCGAGGGCGTCCTCGAGGTCCTGCCCGATGGCTTCGGATTCCTCCGGGCCCCCGACTACAACTACCTCCCGGGTCCCGACGACATCTACGTCTCGCCCTCGCAGATCCGCCGCTTCGATCTGCGGACGGGTGACACCATCTCGGGGCAGGTCCGTCCCCCGAAGGACACCGAGCGGTACTTCGCGCTCCTCAAGGTCGAGTCGATCAACTTCGAGACGCCGGACCAGGCGCGCGACAAGATCTTCTTCGACAACCTGACGCCGCTCTACCCGATGGAGCGCCTGCGTCTGGAGTACGACACCGACGACCTGACGACCCGCGTGATGGACCTGCTCTGCCCGATCGGCAAGGGGCAGCGCGGCATGATCGTGGCCGCCCCCCGCACGGGCAAGACGATGATGCTGCAGAAGCTGGCCAACGCGATCGCACGGAACCACCCCGAGGTCTACCTGATCGTCCTCCTGATCGACGAGCGACCGGAGGAAGTCACCGACATGCAGCGGTCGGTGCGGGGCGAGGTCATCTCGTCGACGTTCGACGAGCCGCCGCAGCGCCACATCCAGGTCGCCGACATGGTCATCGAGAAGGCCAAGCGGCTCGTCGAGCACAAGCGCGACGTCGTGATCCTGCTCGACTCGCTGACCCGGTTCGCCCGCGCCCACAACGCCGTCATTCCGTCGTCGGGCAAGGTGCTTTCCGGCGGTCTCGACGCCAACGCGCTCCAGCGACCGCGCCGGTTCTTCGCAGCGGCGCGCAACATCGAGGAGGGCGGCTCGCTCACGATCATGGCCACCGCGATCGTCGACACGGGCAGCCGGATGGACGACGTGATCTTCGAGGAGTTCAAGGGCACCGGCAACATGGAGGTCCACCTCGACCGCCGGCTCATGGACAAGCGCATCTTCCCGACCATCAACATCGAGCAGTCGGGCACGCGCAAGGAAGAGCTGCTCCTCGAGAAGGACGAGCTCCAGAAGGTCTGGCTCCTCCGCAAGGCGCTCTCCCAGCTGAACCCCGTCGAGGCCATGGAGCTGCTGCTCGACAAGGTCAAGCTGACCAAGACCAACCGGGACTTCCTGGCCGCCATGCACAATATGGGGTAGAGCGCCCGGAGGGGGGCTTTGCCCCTTCCGGCGGGCGGCGCACGCCTCTTGGCGTGCTGCTCCCTGGCTCGAGAGGCTGGCGTCAGGGCGGCGCGTTTGGCGTTTCTTCGTCGGGCTGGTATTCTCGGGGTTCCTTGGGAGGTGGATTGGCGTGAAGGTGGGTATTCATCCCGAGTACGTTGATACGACCATCACCTGTGCGTGTGGGGAAGTCATCAAGACGCGGTCGACGCGGCCCGAGATCAGGGTCGAGGTGTGCTCGAAGTGCCATCCGTTTTATACGGGGAAGCAGAAATTCATGGATACGGCGGGGCGCGTCGAGCGATTTCAGCGGAAGTACAAGCGGCAGACGCCGTCCAACGCTTAGCGGTTCGTCCACGCCGGCCAGAGCCCGTTGCTGCGGCTCTGGCCGGCGTATTTTTTTGTCCGCGCGCCGACGGCGGTTCCGCGGAGCCGACGAGGCGGCCGATCGGCGTCGATCGACGATGATCGGGATGGGCCCGAGGAGGCGCTGAGGCGGGATGCTGTTCGACAAGCTGCGACAGATCGAGGAGCGGTCCAACGAGCTCGCCCGGGCGCTGTCCGATCCCGCCATCTTCGGTCAGCTCTCGGAGTACACGCGGCTCAGGAAAGAGCACGCGGAGACGCTCGAGGTCGTGGCGCGCTTCGGCGAGTACCGCGACGTGCTGCGACGGCAGGGCGAGGCACGGCACATCCTCGCCGAGGGCGGCGATCCCGAGCTGCAGGAGCTGGCCCAGGCCGAGATCGACGAGCTGGAGGGGCGCAAGACCACGCTCGAGGACGAGCTGAAGCGTCTGCTCCTGCCGCGTGACGAGAACGACGACAAGAACGTCTTCGTCGAGATCCGCGCCGGTGCGGGCGGCGACGAGGCCGGGCTCTTCGCGGCGGAGCTCACGCGGATGTACACGAAGTACGCCGAGCGCCAGCGCTGGAAGATCGAGGTCATGGACACCAGCCCGACCGGCGTGGGCGGCCTCAAGGAAGCGATCCTCTTCGTGCAGGGCCGCGGCGCCTGGAAGAAGCTCAAGTTCGAGCGCGGCGTGCATCGCGTCCAGCGCGTGCCCGTGACCGAGTCGAGCGGCCGCATCCACACGTCCACCGTCACCGTCGCCGTGCTGCCCGAAGCGGAAGACGTGGACATCAAGGTCGATGAGCGGGACATCAAGGTCGACGTCTACCGTTCGTCTGGACCGGGCGGGCAGGGCGTCAACACCACGGACTCGGCGGTGCGCATCACCCACCTGCCGACGGGCATGGTCGTCACGTGCCAGGACGAGCGCTCGCAGATCAAGAACCGGGCGAAGGCCATGCGGGTGCTCAAGGCGCGCCTGCTCGAGCGCGCGCAGGACGAGCGCAGCGCGGCGATCGCCGCCGATCGCAAGAGTCAGGTGGGGACGGGCGAGCGGAGCGAGCGCATCCGCACCTACAACTTCCCGCAGACGCGCGTCACCGATCATCGCATCGGGCTCACGCTGCACCGGCTGCCCGCGGTGCTGGAAGGCGATCTGGACGAGTTGATCGAGGCGCTGTCGGCGGCCGAGGAGGCCGACCGTCTCGCCAAGGTGGCGAGCTGATGACGGCGGCCACGTCGGCGCGCCGGGCGCTGCGCGAGGCGGTGGCCACGCTGCACGACGCCGGGATCGACACCGCTCGCAACGACGCGGAGTGGCTCTTCGCCGACGCGTTCGGGGTCGGGCGCGCCGAGCTTCACCTGATGCTGGACGACGAGCCGCTCGCCGCATCCGTCGCGGCCGGGGTGTCGGCGGCCGTGCGCCGCCGGGCGCGTGGCGAGCCGCTCCAGCACATCCTGGGCTGGGAGTCGTTCCGCGGTCTGCGCCTGCGCGTCGGTCGGGAGGTGCTGGTTCCGCGGCCCGAGACCGAGATCCTCGTCGAGACCGCGCTGGCCCTGCTCCCGCCTGCGGGGCGGCGTCCCGTCGACGCGGTCGACGTCGGCACGGGGTCGGGGAACATCGCGTGCGCGATCGCGGCCGAGCGAGCGGACGCCCGCGTACTCGCCGTCGACGTCTCGCCCGCGGCCGTCGCGATGGCCCGCGAGAACGCCGCCGCCCTCGGCTTGGCGGCGCGCGTGACCGTCGTCGGTGGAGACCTGCTCGCCTCCGTCCGGAGCGCGGCGATGGATCTCGTCGTCTCGAATCCGCCGTATCTCGCCCGGTCGATCCTGCGCACGCTGCCCCGGGAGGTGCGTGACCACGATCCCCGCGTCGCCATCGACGGCGGGCCGGACGGTCTCGACGTCATCGCGCGCTTGCTGGACGACGCGCGGCGCGTGCTGCGACCGGGCGGCGCGCTCGTCATGGAGACCGGCGGCGGCGACCACACGCGCGCGGTGGCGGAGCGGATGACCGACGCCGGCTATGTCGAGGTCGACGTGCGCGCCGACCTGCTCGGCGTCCGCCGCTTCGTGAGCGGACGGTGGGGCTGGCCGACGCCATGAAGGAGCGGCTGACCATCGCGCTGCCGAAGGGGCGCCTCCTCGACGACGCGCTGTCGCTCATGCGCGAGCTCGGCGTGGACGGCGTGGATCCGGACTCACGCAAGCTGATCTTCGAGGACGCCCGTCGCGCGCTGCGCATCCTGTTCCTGAAACCCGTCGACATCCCGGCCTACGTCGTGTACGGCGCGGCCGACCTGGGCATCGTGGGGAAGGACGTCCTGCTGGAGCAGGATCCCGACGTCTACGAGCCGGTCGACCTCGGCTTCGGGTTCTGCCGGCTCGTCGTCGCGGAGCCGCGTGCGCTGTTCGAGCGGGACGACGCCGCCAAGTGGTCCTGGGTGCGCGTGGCCACGAAGTACCCGCGCCTCACCGAGCAGTACTTCTCGAACCGCGGCGTGCAGGTGGAGCTGGTGCATCTGGACGGCTCGATCGAGCTCGCGCCGTTGGTCGGTCTGGCCGAGCGCATCGTCGACCTCGTGCAGTCGGGAGAGACACTTCGTGCCAACGGGCTCGTGGAGGTCGCGACGATCACGACGTCGACGGCCCGGCTCATCGTGAATCGGGCGTCGATGAAGACGGAGTACGACGCCGTGCAGGCCCTGGTCGACGAGATGCGGGCGCGACTCCCGGTGGCCACCACGCGATGATCCGACTCCTCGACGCACGCCGCGGCGGGTTCCCCGCGGTCCTCGACGCCGTGGAGCGGCGCGCGGCCGACATCGATCCCGGCGTGCACGCCGCCGTCGACGCCATCCTGGCCGACGTGCGCGCGCGCGGCGATGCGGCTCTCGTCGAGCTCACCGCGCGGTTCGACGGTTTCGTCGCGGCCGACGCGGGTGCGCTCGCCATCCCCGCCGAGCAGTTCGAGCAGGCGTCGCGCCAGGTCGATCCCGACGTCCGCGCCGCACTCGAGTACGCGGCGCAGCGGATCGAGCGGTATCACGCCGCGGCCCTCCCGAAGTCGTGGCGCATCACCGACGACGACGGCTCGGTGATGGGACAGGAGATCCGGCCGCTCGATCGCGTCGGCGTCTACGTGCCGGGCGGGCGCGCCTCGTATCCATCCACGGTGCTGATGACCGCGATTCCCGCCCGCGTCGCGGGCGTGCGCGACGTCGTGCTCGTCACGCCGCCGGCGCGTGACGGGCGGGTCGACCAGGCGGTCCTCGCGGCGGCGCACGTGGCCGGGGTGCGCGAGGGGTACCGGCTCGGCGGCGCGCAGGCGATCGCCGCGCTCGCGTACGGGACGAGCAGCATCGGTCGCGTCGACAAGATCGTGGGACCGGGCAACGTGTACGTGGCCCTCGCCAAGCTCCGCGTCTTCGGCGACGTCGGCATCGACATGATGGCGGGACCGAGCGAGGTTCTCGTCATTGCCGACGCCACCGCGCAACCCGAGCGCGTGGCCGCGGACCTGCTCGCTCAGGCCGAGCACGACCCGATGGCCCGGGCGCTCCTGGTGACCGATGCGCCGGACCTCGCCCAGGCGGTCCGGATCGCGCTCGACAGGCAGCTCGCCTCGCTGCCGCGCCGGGCCATCGCCGAGGCGTCGCTGCGCGATCACGGCGCCGTCGTTCTCACCCAGGACCTCGATGCCGCCGTGGACCTCGCGAATCGGCTCGCGCCGGAGCATCTCGAGCTGTTCGTGCGGGCGCCCGTCGCACTGCTCCCACGCGTCCGGCACGCCGGGGCGGTCTTCCTGGGCGGGCACACGCCGGAAGTGGTCGGCGACTACGTCGCGGGGCCGAGCCATGTCCTGCCCACTGCGGGCACGGCCCGCTTCGCGTCGCCGCTCGGTGTCGAGGACTTCGTCACCCGCGCCAGCGTGATCGAGTACTCCCCGCGCGGCCTCGCCGCGGCGCAGCCGCACATCCGCGCGCTGGCGCGCGTCGAGGGGCTGCACGGCCACGGTCGGTCCGCGGAGCTGCGGGCGGACATTGCCGCGAGCGCCGAGGCAGAGACGCGATCGAACCCACCGTCAACCGCCGCGAGTGCGCGCGTGGTGGCGTCGACGCCCGACAGGCTGTCGAAGGAGCGAACATGAGCGAACAGATGCTGCCGCGCCAGGCCCGGGTAGAACGCAAGACGAAGGAGACGCAGATCCTGCTCCAGCTCAACGTCGACGGGACGGGGAGCTCCAAGGTCGAGACCACCATTCCGTTCTTCAACCACATGCTGGAGGCGTGGGCGAAGCACGGGCTGATGGACCTGGCCGTCGACGCGCGCGGCGACATCGAGGTCGACCTGCACCACACGGTCGAGGACGTCGGCATCGTGCTGGGCCAGGCGTTCAAGGAGGCGCTGGCCGACAAGCGGGGCATCGTCCGCTACGGGACGGCCGTGATCCCGATGGACGAGGCGCTCGTCTCGTCCGCCATCGACATCTCGGGCCGGCCG
>JBKPPN010000247.1:0-5584 GCA_046733575.1 Candidatus Methylomirabilota bacterium
GAGCGTGATCACCATCGTCGCGGCGAGCGAGTAGCGGAACACGTCGCCGAGCAGCGCGCCGAAGATCGGCGCCGGCTGCCAGATGGGCACCGAGCGGAAGCGGTCGAACAAGCCCTTCGTGATGTCGCCGTTCAGCCCGACGCCGGTGTAGACGGTGATGAACACGATCGTCTGCACGACGATCCCCGGGATCAGGTACTGCACGTACGCCTTCACGCTCCCCGCCAAGGCGCCGCCGAAGAGGTAGGTGAACATCAGCGTCATCATCAGCGGGAACGCCGTGACGTCAAAGAGCTGGAAAGGGACGTGCTTGATCTTGAGCATCGCCCGCCAGCCGAGGGTGGTCGTCGCCGCCCAGGCGCTCGCGGCGGGCGGCCGCTGAGTGGTCGCCGGCATCGTCATGCGCGTGCCCCCTTCTCTACTTGGTTGCTTGTGGGAAGCGTCCCTCCCCCCACGCCGTCGCGCGGCTTCCCGGTGAGCGCGAAGAAGACGTCGTCGAGGCTCGGCTGGCCCAACGTCAACTCGGCGACGCCGATCCCCGCCGAGGCGAGCGCGGCGAGCGCTTCGGCGATTCGGCTCTCCCCCTCGATGCGCGCCGCGAGCGTCCCCGCCTCGACTCCGTCGTGCACGCCGTCGCCGAGTGCCTGGGTGAGCAGTCGCACGGCGTCGCGAACGCGTGACGGGTCGTCGATGCGCATGTGGAGGGTGTTGCTCCCCACCGAGCGCTTGAGCTCCCGGCTCGTCCCCTCGGCGATGAGCCGCCCGTGGTCGATGACGGCGAGCCGGTCGGCGAGGCGGTCGGCCTCCTCGAGGTACTGCGTCGTGAGCAATACCGTGGTCCCTCCGGCCGAGATCGAGCGGACGATGTCCCACACCTGGTTGCGGCTGCGCGGATCGAGCCCCGTGGTCGGCTCGTCGAGGAAGAGCAGCTCCGGGGTCACGACGAGGCTCGCCGCGATGTCGAGCTTGCGTCGCATCCCGCCCGAGTAGGTGCGCACCTGCTTCGCCGCCGCCTCGGCGAGGCCGAAGGCGGCGAGCAGCTCGTCGGCCCGCGCTCGCGCCGCCTTCCATGAATAGCCGAAGAGGCGCGAGACGAGGACGAGGTTCTCGTGGCCCGTGAGATCCTCGTCGACGGAGGCGAACTGCCCGGTGAGGCAGACCTTCGCCCTCACCTTGCCCGGCTCCTTCGCGACGTCGTGGCCGAGGACGCGGGCGACGCCGCCGTCGGGGCGGAGAAGGGTGGCGAGGACGCGGATGGTCGTCGTCTTCCCGGCGCCGTTCGGCCCGAGGAGGCCGTAGACGGTCCCGCGGGTGACGGAGAGGTCAATGCCGTCGACGGCGCGGGTGGGGCCGAAGTGCTTGACGAGGGCGGAGGTCTCGATGGCGGGCGTCATGGGCTCGTCGGTGGTGGTACGAGTTGGACCGGTGAGAGCCGCGAAAGTCATCGGTGGCCGGCCCCTTCCCGCGCGTTCGCGTCGCCCGAAAATTAGCCTGCCCGGCCCCGACAGCACGTACTGCTCGCCTGCGCGCCGGCCCTATCGTTACGCACCCCTCCCACCGCTGCGAGAGAGACGATGAGAGCCCTCGTTCCCGCCCTGTTCCTGTTCGCCTCGTGCACGCGGACGCCCGATTCTGCTCCGGCCGCCGCCGCCGGCGACTCGCCCGCCGCCGCGACGCAGGCGTCCGCGACGCCCGCCGCGACGGTGCGACCTGGCGTCGAGGTCTTCCTCGCCGACGTTCCCGCAGCGCTTCGCGGCAAGCGGGTCGGGCTGATCACGAACCAGAGCGCCACCGACCGCGCGCGAACCCCGGACATCGACTTGATCGCCCGGCACCGCGACCTGAAGCTCGTCGCCCTCTTCGCGCCCGAGCACGGAATCCGGGGGACCGTCGCCGAGGGCGCGACGATCGCCGACGAGGTGGATCAGAAAACGGGCGTCCCGGTCCACTCGCTCTACAAGACAGAGGACCACGGGCCTTCGGCGGAGATGCTGAAGGACGTGGACGTCCTCGTCTATGACCTTCAGGAAGTCGGCGGCCGCACCTGGACCTACGTCTCCACGATGGCGCTGTCGATGCAGGCCGCGAGGAGGAAGAACATCCCCTTCGTCGTCCTCGACCGGCCGAATCCCATCGGCGGGGAGATCGTCGAAGGCGCCCTGCTCGACCCGAAGTTCAAGTCGTTCGTCGGGATGTACCCCATCCCGGCGCGACACGGGATGACGGTCGGCGAGCTCGCCACGATGTTCAACCAGAAGTTCGGCATCGGCGCGAACCTCGTCGTCGTGCGTGCGGAAGGCTGGCGGCGCTCGCAGTGGCTCGACGAGACCGGGCTGCCTTGGACGAACCCGTCGCCCAACCTCCGCTCGCTCGCCGCGCTGACGAACTATCCGGGGACCGTATACTTCGAGGGCACGAACCTGTCGGAGGGGCGGCACACCGACCGTCCCTTCGAGCAGGTCGGAGCCTCCTGGCTCAAGGCGCCCGAGGTCGCGCGGGCCATGAACGCGATGCGGCTCCCGGGCATCCGCTTCGACGCCATCACGATGCCGATCGCGCGCACGTCGCCCAAGTTCGCCGGGCAGACGGTCCCCGCCATCCGCTACGTCATCACGGACCGGCAGGCGTACAGGCCGGTGCGCGCGTCGCTCCTGTTGATCGACGAGATCCGCCGACAGCATCCGCGCGACTTCGCCTGGAGCCCGACGATCGATCGCCTCACCGGCTCCGACAAGGCGAGGCTGGCCATCGAAGCGGGGCGGCTCCCGGCGCTGCTCGACGAATGGGACCGCGAGGCCGCGGCCTTCGCCGAAAGCCGCAAGCCGTACCTGCTCTATCGCTGACTGGCGCCCGTCACGTTCGTCGGGCGGAAAACCGCGGAAGGCCACGGACGCTGGGTGTCGAGGTCCGTGGCCCTCGGCGCACTCCGCCGCCGCATCTCGTCAGGCGCCCCTCGTCAGAAGCACGCCTCCGCCCCCGGGGTGCCGGCATGTCGATGCGCAGCTGCGAGACCTCCGCGACGAGCGCGCGGCTGGGACTACGGTCTGCCTGCAGCAGGCGCGTGAGAGCGTCGCCGCCGCCCTGAACAAGGGCTTCGGAGCTAGGCTGCGAACCGGGGGCGGTCGACGAAACCGGTTTGCGGTGAACGGTGGGGCGACTGCGGCCATCGCACTGTGTGTGGGCGCCGGAGCCAAGATCAGGAGCCGCTCGGGCGTCGATCGAGCGGAGAGCGCCCGGCGAGTGGTGATGGGCACACGGGGGAAGTGGCACTGGTGCCCACCGATCCTGCGCGGCATTCTCTAATCGGATCGCCTGCTCCGACCGCCGACACGAGCCGTCCGCTGCTCTCGCCGTTGACCTTCACGCCCTGCGCGACGCGCGATACGAGCGCGCTCCCTGGCCCGCCCCGGGCGACGCGCTTCGGGATGCCGAACGGCCCGCTGGGGAGCGCGGCAGCGTGCGCGGAAGGACCTGCCCGATGACCTCGATCAGCCGACGCGAGTTCCTCTCGCTCGCCGCCGCCCTCGGCGCGAGCGCGGCCTGGGGGCGCCTGCGCCCGCTCCCGTCACGCGTTGCCTGGACCGAGCGGCGCGACCTCTACCCGGAGGGCGTGGCCTCGGGCGACCCGCGCGCCGACGGCGTCGTGCTGTGGACGCGCCGCCCGGGTGACGACGGTCGGCCGACCACCCTCACGCTGGAGGTCGCGGAGGACCCGGCGTTCGCGCACGTCGTCGCCACAGCGCGCGCCGTCGCCGCGCCCGAGGCCGACTGGACGGTGCGCGTCCTCGTCGGACGGCTCGCGCCCGCGCGCGAGTACTGGTACCGCTTCACCGACGAGGGTGGCGCGGGAAGCCGAGTCGGCCGCACGATCACGGCGCCCGCCGCCGATGATCCGCGCCCGCTGCGCTTCGCGTTCGTCTCGTGCCAGGATCCGACGACCGGCGCGCTGAACGCCTACCGGCGGATGATCTACGAGGACGAGCGGGCAGCGCCCGCCGATCGCCTCGCCTTCGTCCTCCACCTCGGCGACTTCGTGTACGAGGTCGTGAACTATCCGGAGGACCGCCCGCAGGGGTACTACGACCGCACGCTCCGCGATCTCGTCCGCTACCCGCGCGGGCAGAAGGTCCGCGACTTTCACGTCCCGGTGGACGTCGACGACTACCGCACGCTCTACCGCGCCTACCTGCACGACCCCGAGCTGCAGGACGCACGTGCCCGCTGGCCGTTCGTATGCATGTGGGACAACCACGAGTTCTCGTGGAACGGCTGGCAGAGCCTGCAGAACTTCGGCGCGGGCAACGTTCCCGCGCAGACGCGCAAGCTCGCCGCGAACCAGGTGTGGTGGGAGTACCAGCCGGCCAGGGTCGTGACCCCCACAAGGTCACTCGACTCGTTCCATGCGCCGCGCGTGACTGACGCGCCGATCACGCGCTTCGACGCGCACGGACTCGGGCAGGAGCCCAACAACCTCGCCGCCATCGGGAGCCTCACCGGGTACCGTGCGCTCCGCTTCGGCCGCCACCTCGACCTGCTCGTCACCGACCAGCACAGCTACCGCTCCGAGGAACCGACGGGCCGGCCCGAGGCGCGCGCGTTGACGAGCCCGGACTTCCCGCAGTTGGTGCCGCAGGAGGCGATGGAGATCCTGGACGCGGGACGCTTGTGGGACGGCGGACAGCCGCCGGCATCGATTCGCTACGGCGACCGCGAGGTGCCCAACTTCCGCCGCGCCGAGCCGCCGCAGACGATCCTCGGTGCCACGCAGAAGAAATGGTTCCTGGACCACCTGCGGCAGTCGCGCGCGACGTGGAAGGTGTGGGGGAACAGTCAGGGCGTGCTCGACATGCGCGCCGACCCGCAGCACCTCCCGGTCGGCCTAACGACGCCGTGGCCGGGCGCGGGCTTCGCCGGCTTCGGCGGCGGCGACCTGAGCACGGCGTACGTCGAGCGCGCCGAGATCTACGACGTCGTCGCACGCGAGCGAATCACCGGCTTCGCCTGCGTCGCCGGCGACCGCCACAGCTTTTGGGCGGGGTCGATGGCGAAGGCGCTCCCGCCAGCGGCGTTCGATCCGGTCGGCGTCGCGTTCATCACCGGATCGATTTCCGCGGCGGGGCTCGTCGAGGCATTCGAGCATCGCTTCCCCAAGCAGCACCCGCTCCGCGCGCTCTTCCTCGCCGACCGGCCCGGTGCGTCGCGGCCCGCTCCGACCGTCAACATGCTACTCAAGCACGGCGTGCGCTCGTGTCTCGAGTACGCGGCGAGCGGCGACGTGGCACGAGCCCGCGCGCAGTCCAACCCCGACAACGCGCCGCATCTGGCGTTCGTCGACATGGGTGGCCACGGCTACGCGACGGTACGCGTGAGCGGTGAGGCGATCGAGAGCGAGTTCGTGTGCATCCCGCGCCCCGTGACGCGGAGCGAGGCGAGCGACGGCGGCCCGCTCCGCTACCGGGTGGTGCACCGTGCCGCGCTCTGGAAGCCGGGAGAGCGGCCGGTACTCGAACGGCGGGTGGTCGAAGGAGATCTGGGCCTCGGCGCGTGAGCCGCGGCCGGCGTTGAATCGGTGCTTCCCTAGCTC
>JBKPPN010000248.1:0-14167 GCA_046733575.1 Candidatus Methylomirabilota bacterium
GTCGGCGCGCCACGCACGCGTCGCGTACGGCACCACCCACGAGCACTGGATCCACGCCGGC
Source organism: Candidatus Methylomirabilota bacterium (assembly GCA_046733575.1). Lineage (GTDB taxonomy): Bacteria > Methylomirabilota > Methylomirabilia > Rokubacteriales > CSP1-6 > JBKPPN01. The sequence goes on from JBKPPN010000248.1 coordinate 62, forward strand.
CCCCGCGGCGTCCACGAGCGCACGCAGCACGTCCGCGGCGCCGGACGGGAGCCAGTCGAGCCGGAAGGGCATGGGAGGACGTCGCGTGGCGATGGGCTCATTGTAACGACCGCACGGAACGCGGACGCTGACGCGCAGGCGACGGGGAAGGGTTCCGATGCGAGGCGGCGCCCGCCCGGGCGCCACCGAGCAGCGCGGTCGTCCGCCGCCGGCTACCCGAACGAGAGGCCGCGCTCGGTGATGCGGTACTCCACGATCTCGTCGCTCATCGCGCTGCCGCGATGCTTGACGACGGACAGCATGCGCGCCACGCGGTTGCCCACGCGCTCGCTGCCCATCACGAGGATGGTGTTGGCCGTGGCGCCGATGTCGCCCGTCGCCACCTTGCGCGCGAGGAGATCCTCCAGGCGCGTCTCCTCGGTGGTGACGAGGAGCAGCGTGGTGACGGCGGTGTGATCGTAGCGGTGCGCGTCGATGAAGTCGCGGTGCTGCCACACGGGCAGACAGATCTCCATCCCGAGCGTCTCGGCATCGCGGTGGATCGTCTTCCGGTAGAGCTCGTCGAAGATGAAGAACTGGATGGAGTCGGCCGGCGAGTCCATCGGCTCCACGCCGTCGACGACGATCCGTCGCGTGCCCGCGGCGAGGTGGAAGTAGATGAAGGGCCGCACCGTGTAGAGCGCGTGGTTGTAGGTGGCCTTCCAGTTCCAGTCGAACTCGAAGCCGCCGTCGGGCGTGGGCACCTGGAAGTCGCGCACGCGGCCCACCCAGCGCAGCGTGTTCGAGTAGAAGCGCTCCATCTCCTCGGCGGACGGATACGGGGCGGCCATCGGCGTCACCGTGTGCGTCCACGGGCGGAGGTCCCAGCTGAAGAGCCGCGCCGCGTACTCGTCGTGCTGCTGCGAGTCGCCCCGGCCGTTCATGTCGATCACGATGCCGCGCGCGCCGTCGGCCGTCCGCCCGTGGTCCGCGAACGTCAGGCCGAGATGGGTCTTGCCGATGCCGGTGGCGCCGTACACGACGGTCAGCGTGCCGGGCAGCAGGCCACCGCCCAGCATCGCGTCGAGCGTGGGAATTCCGGTGGAGACGCGCACGAGCGGCGATTCTATCGCAGTCGCCGTCCGCGGCCCTCAGCCCTCGTCGGCGACGCCGTCGCGGAGGCGCACGCCGGCGCGTCCCTTCGTCTCGAATTGCCGCTCGTAGAGGTGCCGGAGCTCGGCCAGCGTCGTCGCTTGCCCGGGCGCCTTGTCGTCGCGGACGCGCGCGATGCGCGCGAACCGCAGCGCAAGACCCGACGGATAGGTCGGGCTCTTCTGCACCTCGTTGTACTCGACCTCCACCACCACCTCGGGGCGCACGCGCACCGTGTAGCCGTCGTCGGCGGTGGCGAGCGCGCGCAGGCGGTCGGTCATCTCCGCGAACTGCGCGTCGGTGAATCCCTTGAACGTCTTGCCGACGTCCGCGAACCCGTCGCCGTTCACCACCGCGAGATGGTAGTTGGAGAGCCAGCCCACGCGACGCCCCGAGCCTCGATCCGCGGCGACGATCACGCAGTCCACCGTCTCCGCCCGCTTGAGCTTGAACCAACGCTTCCCACGCCCGCCCGGTTCGTAGGGACTGCTCAGCTCCTTCGCCATCACGCCTTCGTGTCCCGCCGCGACGGCGGCCACGCGAAAGTGCTCGGCGGCGTCGGCGGAGTCGACGACTGCGCGCGCGGCGAGGTGTCGACCGCCCGTCAACCGCGCGAGCGCCTCCCAGCGCTCGCTGTACGGGGCGTCGATGAGCGAGTGCCCATCCGCCACGAGGCAGTCGAAGAAGTGAACGGCGAGCGGCATCTCGGTGACGAGCGCGTCCACCTCGTGCACGCGGCGGAAGCGACGCATCAGCTCCTGGAACGGCAGCGGGCGCCCCGCCGCGTCCAGCGCGACGACCTCGCCGTCGAGGATGAACGGCGTGCCCGCCAGCGCGCGCACGAGGGCCACCACATCGGGTAGGCTGCGCGTGACGTCGGACAGCCGCCGCGTCCAGATGCCGACTCGTTCACCGTCGGCGTGCACCTGGATGCGCGCGCCGTCGTACTTGTACTCGAGCGCGGTGCGGCCGCCGTGCGCGGCGAGCACCTCCTCGACGTCTGTCGCGATCTCCGCCAGCATCGGCAGCAGCGGCACGAACGGGCGTGGCGCCGTGGCGGCGAGCGCCGCCGGTCCTCCCTGTCGGAGGAGCGTGGCAACCGCGGAAAGGTCGCCGAGGAAGAGCGCGGCGCGCCGCGCGGCGCTCAGCTCGGCGCCACCCGCCTCCGCGATCGCCTCGAGGACCAGACCGTCCGACACGCCCGTCCGCAGCTCACCGCCGATGATACGGCCCAGGAAGACGCGCTCCTCCTCGGTGGCGCGGGACACCAGCGTGACCAGGCCACGCTCGCGCGCGGCACGCGATCCGGGTCCCGTCGCGGCGGCGACCTCCGCGAACGTCGTCGCGACGTCCGACAGCGAGAGCGACGGCTCGGCGGGCGGCGCCCCGACACGCGGCACGCCTCGCACGCCGAGCACCCGCGGATCGGACGTGGGAAACGGCCGCGCGGTGAGGAAGGCGACGGCAATGGCGACCACGTCGTCGGGCAACCCACGCAGGTACTCGGCCACCAGCCGTCGCTTGTCGAGCCGGCCTCGCGTCGACTCCAGCCGACGACCCAGCTGCACGAAATCCGCGAACGCTGCCATTCCCTCATCGTACCCAGCCCGGACCGACGCCGCGCGCCGCGGCGTTCGCCGCGACGCCGGCTCAGGCCACGAGGGCCACGACAAGGACCCACGCCATCAGCGTGAGGAGTGCGACGAGCGCGCGTGCGACTTCCCGCGCGAGGCGTGTCTCCACGTGTTGAGTGTTTCGGGCGAGAAAAAAAACGCGCGCCCGGTGGAGGCGAAACGTCGAGTACGTGGTGGCGTGAGAAGACATGGCGGTGTCTCCTTTTGTGGTGTGACGTCGCGGTCAGAAGCCGCGCAGCAGCCCGACGAACTTCCCGAGGATCCTGACCTCGTGCGTGTCGTCCACGACGATCGGCGCCATGGTCGGATGCTCCGGCTTCAGGACGATCCGCGAGCCGTCGCGCGTGAAGCGCTTCACGGTCGCCTCGCCGTCGACCATCGCGGCGACGATGTCGTTCGGCTGCGCGCTGTCCTGGCGGCGCAGCAAGATCAGATCGCCATCGCAGATGTGCGCGTCGATCATGCTGTCGCCGCGCACGCGAAGCGCGAAGAGCTCGTCCGCCCGCGCGGGCAGCGACGACGCCGCGATGGCGAGCTCGCCCTCGCGGTTCTCTTCCGCGAGGAGCGGCGTGCCTGCCGCGATGCGACCGAGCACGGGCACGGCGCGATAGTCCGGGCGAGGCGTCGCCATCTCGGTGGCGACGAGCGCCCGCGACGTGCGGCCGGCGGACGGCCGTCGTTGCAGCATGCCCTTGCGCTCGAGCGCGCGCAGATGGTCGAAGGCGGCGCGCGGCGTGATCTTGAAGCGGTCACCGATCTCGCGCACCGTCGGCGGTAACCCGTGCTTCGCCGAGAAGGCGCGGATGAAATTGAGCACGTCGCGCTGCCGGCTGGTCATCTCTCGCATGTGCCCGCCCTCCTGCGCTCTCGGGGTAACGGGCACTATACTCAACGCATGTTGAGCCAGTCAAGAAATTAGCAGGCTGCTAAAAAATCAGCCTGCGCGTCGTGTTCTGGACGGTGTGGTCGCTACGCGGGCAGAACGTTGCTTACGCGGGCTCCCACGGTTCGCACACGGGACACTTCACGTACCCCTGGTCCAGGGCGTCGGAGAGACGCTTCATGTAGACGCGGTCGAGCTCGGGGATCCTGCGCACCCAGGCGCAGTCGCTGCGGTGGAACAGGCGTCCGTTGCGCTGCGCGCAGAAGGGCTCGGCCGGCTCGTCCGTCGCCGTGGTCGTTGTGACGCCCGTCTCTCCTGCCGTCAGTGCGCCGTCCACGGTCGCTGGTGCGGTCGTCGCCGTGGTCGTCACGGTGTCGGACGAAGCGCTCACCGTCGGCGCGGGCGGAGGATCGATGTCGTGGAAGTTCAGGTTCGTCTCGACGGTCGTCCGGAACTCGTCGCTGGCGCGACGGAACTCGCGCAGCGTGCGTCCGACCATCCGCCCGAGCTCCGGCAGCTTCGACGGCCCGAACACGAGCAGGGCCAGCACGCCGATGACGAGCATCTCCTGCAGGCCGATGTCGAACATGGGGCCTAGAGTATCACCGACGTCCGACGCCAGAAGTCTGCGGGATCACGGAAGACGATTGCGGATAGCGCGACGGAGCGACGGCGGAAACGTCGATCGCACGACCACTTGCGCGGGATGCGGGCGGCGCCGCGGGCGGGGCACGGCGGTTGCTCTTAAGGCGGGTCATGATGGTGCTGCGCGTCCTGCTCTACGGCGTCCTCCTCACCGGAATCGCAGTGCGCGAGCGGACCGCCCGCGCACTGCGACGACCGCTCGCCTAGGACGCGACGACTTCCTTCTCCTTCTCGGTATCCTGCGTGGCGAGACCGCACTGAACGATCTTGTAGAGGAGCGCCTTGTAGCTGATCTGCAGGAGCCGAGCGGCCTTCGCGCGGTTCCAGTGCACGCGATCGAGGACTTCCTTGATGGCCACGCGCTCCGCCTCGCGGGCGGCCTGCCGCGCGATGTCCTTCAGGCTCACCGGCGCGTCCGGCGCGGCAATCGTCGTCGCGGCCGTGAACGGCGCGGAGCTCGTCACGGACGGTCGCAGCCCGCGATTGAGATTGCCGACGATCTCCTGGTGGACGGTGCGCGCGCTGCCCAGCACGATGATGCGCTTCACGGCGTTCTCGAGCTCGCGGATGTTCCCCGGCCAGTGGTACTCGACGAAGACGCGCACGGTCTCGGCAGGAATGTCGACGTTCCGTCCGTACTGCGCGCTGAAGCGGCGACGGAAATGATCGACGAGCGCGGGGATCTCCTCGCGCCGCTCACGTAGCGGCGGGATGCGGATCTCGATCACGTTGAGACGATAGTAGAGGTCCTCGCGGAACTGATGCGCGCGCATGGCCGCCTCGAGATCGCGGTTCGTGCAGGCGATGAGACGAACATCAGTGTCGATGATCTTCTCGCCGCCCACGCGCGAGAACTCGCCGTCCTGCAGGACGTGCAGCAGCTTGGCCTGCAGCCGGAGCGGCATCTCGCCGATCTCGTCGAGCATCAGCGTGCCGCCGTCGGCGGCCTCGAACTTCCCCGGCTTCTGGCGGTACGCGCCCGTGAAGGCACCCTTCTCGTGTCCGAACAGCTCCGACTCCAGGAGCTCACCCGGAAGCGCCGCGCAGTTGACCTTGAGGAACTGCTTGTGCGCGCGCGGCGACGCCCGGTGCAGGGCATGAGCGACGACTTCCTTGCCGACTCCGCTCTCGCCGCGCAGCAACACGGTCGTGTTGGTGGCGGCGACCTTCGCGACGAGATCGCGGATCGGTTGCATCTTCGTGCTGGTACACAGCTCAAGCCCCTCGCTCATCGCCGCCCCTCCCGTGTCGGTGTACGCTGTCCGTGGTGTCCGAAGCTTTGCATGACCGTGCAGCGGTCTGCATGTGAGGTGCCACATGTTTTACCCACACGTGAGGCAACGATTACAGAGGTTTGGCCGAAACGGGCGTGCCGTTAGCGCCGGTGAAAGTCCTCGAGTTTGAAGAAAGTACACGGGAGTTTCTACGTTATTACACGCGTTCCGGGGCAGGAATGGGTGACGCAGTACCCAGAAAGGAGAGCGTCGTGGACATCCTGATCGTGGACGACGAACCGCAGGTCGCCGAGGTGCTTGCGAAGTCGCTCAGCCGGCAGGGACATCAGGCACGCGTCGCGCACTCGGGACAGGAAGCGCTCGAGGCCCTGAAGACCTCGTCGCCGGACGCGCTGTTTCTCGACATCTCCATGCCGGGAATGAACGGCCTCGAAGTGATGGCCGAGGTGAAGCGGATGAAGCCGTCACTGGCCATCGTCGTGATCACCGGGCACGCGACGCCCGATGAGGTGGAGCACGTGAAGCGCATGGGCGCCGTCGACGTCATCCCGAAGCCCGCGGCGCTCACGCACTACCACCAGGCGATCGACCGCCTGCAGACCAAAAACACCTTTCGCCAGTGACAGACGCTGTGCTACATCTTCCGTCGTGATCCGGGCCGTCGTCGCCTCGACAGCGCTGGTCGCACTCCTGTTGGCGGCGACGTCGCCCGCGCGCGCGCAGTTCATCGGGCCCCTTCCGCCCGGCCTGAACCTGCGTGTCCCGACCGATCAGGCCCGCGAGCCGTCCGTGCGCACGCCGTTCACCCTCACGCCGAGCATCGCGATCGCGGAGGAGTACAACGACAACGTCCGGCTGAACAACCGAAGCAAGGACTGGGACTTCATCACCTCACTGGTGCCCGGCATCGCGGTGACGGCCGAGAGCACGACCTACCGCCTCCTCGGCGCCTACAACTTCCGCGCGGACATCTACGCCCGTGACAGCTCCCTCAACGAGGCCTTCGATCGCCACAACCTCACCGTCGAGGGGCTGTATCGCGTGAACCCGGCGCTCACCCTGACGCTGGTCGAGGGATTTTTCGCGTCGACGGACACCAATCTGGTCTCGTCACAATCCGTGTCGACGGGCCGCAACGCCTCGTGGAGCAACTCCATCACGCCCGGCGTGTCGTACCAGCTGGATCGACAGAACACCCTGCGTAGCCTCTTCAACTACACCGTGCTCCGCTACAGCGGCAGCGGGAACTTCGACTCCGACGCCTTCCGCTTCGAGCCGAGCTTCGACCACATCTTCTCGCCGCGGCTGACGGGAACGCTGGGTTACAAGTTCGGTTACTTCGACATCCACGATCTCGGCACGGCGACCGTGCACACGCCGCTCGTCGGCGTCGCCTACCGCTTCACCCCGACGCTCACGGCGGCCGTGAACGGCGGTCCCAGCATCACGCGGGACGGTCGCCTGGAGGAGACGCGGGTGACGCCGGCGGTGACGGCCTCCGCCACGCAGCGGATGCAGTTCGGCTCGATCTCGCTGGTGTACGACCGGGCCATCGGAACGGCGGGCGGACTCGGCGGCGTCACCGACAACCAGTCGGTCGGCGCGGTGTTCCGAGTGACGACCTTCGTCAAGGACCTGAGCTTCGAGTTCCTGCCCCGATACAACACGTCGAAGTCGTTCGATAACGCCATCGACGTGAAGGGCTGGGTGGTTCCGCTCCGTGCCGCCTACCAGATCAACCGCTACATGACCGCGGTCGCTGGCTACCAGTTCTTCCATCAGCGCGCGAAGGGCTCGCTCGTCGACATCCTGGGCTTCGCCAGCGACGTCGATCAGAACCGCGTGACGATCGGTCTCCAGTTCGGCTACCCGATCGATATCCAGTAGTCGTCGGTGGCGGGTCGTCGCCGTGGCTTCGGCGGCGTACCATCACGGTTCTGACAGCAGCGTCGCAATCTTCCGCTGCGGCCGTGCAGACGATTTCTCACGCGAGGGTGCACGCGCTTGCTCACTCTGTACGAAATCCCGAGGCACCTCCTCGGTCAGCGTCCCGATGAGCACGTGATTCGCCAGTGATGCTGCGCATCTGCACCACGATGCACGGTTTGGCACTCCCCTTGCCGAGTCATCGTCCCGGACATGAGACTCCCGGTGTCGCTCGCCCAGCGGCTCGCGTGGTTCGAGGCGCTGTCGACGCTCGGCGTCTTGCTCGCGATGACGCTCGCCCTGCCCCAGCCGGACGCGGAGCGGGTGTCTGCCGTCTCGGTCGCGATCCGCCTCGGCGTGGTCGTGGCCGTCGCCATCGCCTGCTTCTACTACAACGACCTCTACAACTTCGACGCCGCGCACGACGTCTCGCACGTCTTCACGCGATTGTGTCGCGCCCTCGGTCTCGCCGCCATCGTCCTCGGCGTTCTCTACATCGGGTTCCCCGACCTAATCCCGGCGGGCAACCTCGCGTCCCACGCGCTCCTCCTGACGCTCGTCGCCGTCCTCGCGATCCGGATCTCCGTCTACGCGCTGGCGAAGCGTGAGCCCTTCTCGCGCCGCGTGCTCATCGTGGGCGACAGCGCGCTCGGTCTCGACCTGGCGCGTCAGATCCGGAGTCGTCCCGACCTCGCCATGCGCGTGGTGGGCTTCGTGGGCGACAGCGCCCGCCCGCAGGTCGCCGGCGCGCCCCGGCTGGGCGCTCTCGCCGACCTCGGCGACCTCGTGCGCCGCGAGCGTCCCGACCACATCATCGTGGCGCTGGGCGACCGTCGCGGCAGTCTGCCCGTCAGCGATCTGCTGGCCTGCCGCTTCCGCGGCATTCGCGTGGAGGAAGGCAGCCAGGCCTTCGAGCGCTTCACGCAGCGACTCGCGGTGGAGTCCCTCTCGCCGAGCGCCCTCATCTTCGGCGACGGCTTCCGCGTCTCCCGTGGGCAGCTCGCGCTCAAGCGCGCGACCAGCCTGACCATCGCGGTGGTGGGGCTGATCGTCAGCGCCCCGCTCATGGCCCTCATCGCCGTCGCCATCACGCTCGAGTCGCGCGGCCCCGTGTTCTTCGTGCAGGATCGCGTGGGCCTGAACGGCCGCACGTTCCGCCTCGTGAAGTTCCGCACCATGCGGCCGCTCGAGCACGCCACCGACGTCGTGTGGGCGCGCGACAACCTGAGCCGCGTCACGCGCGTGGGGGCCGTGCTGCGCAAGTACCGGCTCGACGAGCTCCCCCAGTTCATCAACATCCTGCGCGGCGACATGAGTCTCGTCGGTCCGCGTCCCGAGATGGCGGAAAACGTCGCGACCTTCTCGGCCGTGATTCCCTACTACAACTTCCGTCACGAGGTGCGGCCCGGACTCACCGGCTGGGCGCAGGTGAAGGCCGGCTATTCCATGTCGACGGAGGAAGTGACGCGCAAGCTCTGCTACGACCTGTACTACATCAAGCACTGCTCCCTCGCCTTCGACCTGCGGATCATCATCGACACCGTGAAGTTCGTGCTGTGCGGGCAGCGGCCGGGATGAGCGCTGCCAAAGTCTTCCCCACATCGGGCATCGCCCACCTCACAGTGGGTCGGGTGCCGGTCCGCGTGCGCGCCGGCGTCGCACGGGCCGGCGACAACGGCCGGGGAATCGGCTCCGGCACACCTCTTGCGATGTGTAACTCCTTCGAGGGAATGGGAAAAACTGACAAATGAAGTTGCCCAGCTTCGATCCGGCCGTGTCCGTGCCCGGCACCGAGCGTCACGTGCTCGTTCTCGAGAGCGATCCCGATCAGCGGCGTCGCGTGGTCGCGCAGCTCCAGGCGTGGGGCTACACGCCGCTCGCCGCGGCGAGCGCGGAGGACGCGCTGGAGCTGATCGACGGGGCGCGCGTGGCGTTCTCCCTCGTGGCGCTGCGTCTGCCCGGCCTCTCCGGCATCGAGTTCCTGCGTCGCGCTCCAGAGCTGTCCGAATCCGGCCCCGTCATCATGGTGATGGACGGCGGCCACACCGGATCGATCGTCGAGGCGATCCAGGCTGGCGCGGACGAGTTCCTGCGACGACCGTACACCGCCGACGATCTGGAGAACGCCGTCAAGGGGCTCTCGGGAAAGATGCGCGTGTTGAGCGCGCCGCCCGCGCCGAGTCTCGACGAGAACGGCGAGCGGCTCCGACAGGAGCAGAGCCTGCTCGTGAGCCCGCCCATGCGCGAGATCCTCTCCGTCGTCGAGCAGGCCGCGCGCGCCGACGTCACGGTGCTCGTGTGCGGCGAGACGGGCGTGGGGAAGGATCTCGTCGCGCGCTCGATCCATCACTACTCGCCGCGGCGGCGCGCGCCGTACATCAAGGTCAACTGCGCCGCGATGCCCCGCGAGCTCCTGGAGTCGGAGCTCTTCGGCCACGAGCGCGGCGCCTTCACCGGCGCGCACCAGCGCAAGCCGGGAAAGTTCGAGCTCGCGGACGGCGGGACGATCTTCCTCGACGAGATCGGCGAGCTCCATCCCGCGCTGCAGGCCAAGCTGCTGCACGTCCTGCAGGACGGCGAGTTCTCGCGCGTGGGCGGGCGCAACAACCTCACCGTGAACGTGCGGACCATCGTGGCCACGAACCGCGATCTCGCCAAGGAAGTGGCCGCGAATCGCTTCCGCGAGGATCTCTTCTACCGGCTCAACGTGATCAACATCCTGGTGCCGCCGCTGCGCGAGCGACGCGAGGAGATCCCGGGGCTGGTGCGCTACTTCGTGACGCGCTACTCGAAGCTCTACAACTTCCCCGAGCTGCCGATCTCCGACGAGGCGATGCAGGCCTTCGTGCAGCATCCCTGGCCCGGCAACATCCGGGAGCTGGAGAACTTTCTCAAGCGCATGATCGTGCTGCAGGATCCGAGTCTGCCCCGGACCCTCGCGCACGGTCCCGTGCGCGCCGTCGGCGCCGTCGAGGCGCCCGCGGCCCAGACCTTCTCGGCCACCCGCGGACTGTCGCTCAAGGAGATCTCCCGTCGCGCCGTGCTCGAGGCCGAGCGTGAGGTCATCTGGCGGTCGCTCGAGCAGTGCCGCTGGAACCGCGTGAAGACGGCCAAGATGCTCAAGATCAGCTATCGCGCCCTGCTCTACAAGATCAAGGACATGGGCCTGAAGCAGGATTCGGCCGCCAGCTGACGGTCGGTCTTCAGGGGAGGAATCACACATGAATCGACATATCTGGCTCGTGATGTCCGCGGTGGTGGTGGCCGCGGTGGGCCTGTTCACCGCATTCGACGCCTCGGCGCAGAACGCGATGCCTGCCGCGCCGGGCGCCGCCGCCACTCGTCAGTCCCCGCCGCCCGCGAAGGCGCGTGCCGTCGACACCCGCACGCCGGGCAACACCGCTCCCGCGATGGCGGGCGGCGCGGCACCGTCCGACTACGTGATCGGACCGGAGGACGTGCTCCAGATCTCGGTGTGGAAGAACGACTCGCTCTCGCGCATCGTCCCCGTGCGTCCCGACGGCAAGATCTCGCTCCCGCTCCTGCACGACATCCAGGCCGCCGGTCTCACCGCCATGCAGCTGCGCGACAAGCTCGCCGTCGCCCTCGCCGAGTACATGCCGAACCCCGAGGTATCGGTGATCGTCAACGAGGTGCGGAGCTTCCGCGTCTCGGTGCTGGGTGAGGTGCAGAAACCGGGCGTGCTGCAGCTCAAGAGCACCACGACGATCCTCGAGGCCATCGCGATGTCGGGCGGCTTCCGCGACTTCGCCTCCCCGAGCAAGATCGTCATCTTCCGTCGCGACGACAACGGACAGACGCACAAGATCAAGTTCAACTACAACAAGGCGGTCGGCTCGTCCGGCCTGAGCTTCAATCTCACCGGCGATCGCTCTGCCTCGGACGATCAGAACCTCGTCCTGAAGTCGGGCGACGTCATCGTGGTGCCTTGAGGGAGAACGACCATGGCCACGTCCGACGTGCAGCCGACCTCTGCTGATCGCGGCCCGGGCCTCGGGGGCATCCTCGAGCTCGTCCGCCGGCGGCGCGCCCTCGCGCTGCTGCCGTTCCTGTTCGTCCTCACCGCGGCGGCGTCGCTCGCGATGTTCCTGCCCGGGGTGTGGACGGCGCGAGCGTCGATCCTGGTCGACAAGCAGCAGATCTCCGAGCAGTTCGTGAAGTCGGCCATCAACAGCGACCTCGACAGCCGGCTCGTCGTGCTGAGTCAGGACATCCTCAGCACGCCGCGCCTGCAGAGCATCATCGAGGAACACAAGCTGTATCCGCGGCTGCGCGGCAAGCTCTCGCGCGATCAGCTCGTGGACCGGATGCGCAAGGACATCCGGCTCGACTTCGGATCGGATGAGGAGCGCGCGAACCGCGCCAACCCCCGCACGCTGACCTTCCGGATCAGCTACGCGGCGCCCGATCCGCGCACCGCCATGACGGTGACCAACACGCTGGCGTCGCTCTACGTCCAGGAGAACGGCAAGCTGCGCGAGAAGCAGGCGCAGGGCGCGGCCGACTTCCTCGACGCGCAGCTGGAGGACCTCCGCAAGAAGCTCACGGCCCAGGAAGCGCAGATCACGGCCTACAAGGAGAAGTATTTGGGCGAGCTGCCCGAGCAGAAGGAGGCCAACCTCCGCATGCTGGAGTCGCTCCAGAATCGTCTCCAGATGGCGCACGAGAACAACCGTCGCGCCGTGGAGCGGAAGTACAGCCTGACCCAGGGTCTGGCCGAGCTCGACCTGTCCACCGGCTCGACGACGGGCACCATCGCCGGTCCGAACGGCACGGAGTCGACCGCCGCGCGCCTGGCCATCCTCCGCCAGGAGCTCGACCAGATGCAGACGCGCTACAGCGACCGCTATCCCGACGTGGTGGCCCTGAAGGAGCAGATCGCCACGCTGGAGGCGCGCAAGAAGCAGGACGACGCGACGGCCGCGAACGCACTCCCCCGGGCGGCCGCACGCCGCAACGGCCCGCCGCTCAAGCCCGTGCCGCAGAACGCGTACGTGCAGGCGCTCATGCAACAGCAGGAGCAGGCCAACATCGACGCCAAGACGACGTCGGAGGAGATCGCCGGGCTGAACCGTCAGATCGCGCTGTACCAGCGGCGGCTCGAGAACACGCCGAAGCGCGAGGGCGAGCTGGCGCTCATCACGCGTGATTACGAGACGACGCGCCAATCTTTCCAGAGCCTGCTCGCCAAGCGCAATGAGGCCACCGTGGCGGCGGACATGGAGCAGCGCCGACAAGGCGAGGGCTTCCGGATCCTCGACCCCGCGACGATGCCCGAGCGTCCGGCCGGTCCGAACCGCGTGCGGCTGTTCCTGGTCGGCCTGGTGCTGGCCCTCGGCACCGCCGGGGTGGCCGTGGTGCTGGCCGAGAACATCGACACGTCGTTCCGGCGCGTGGACGAGGTGCGCTCCACCTTCGCGGTGCCGGTTCTGTCGACCATTCCGCGCATCATCACCGAGCACGATCGCTATCGCGCCACGCAGCACCGGCGCTTCGCCACCGCCGCCGTCGCGGTGGGCGTGCTCCTCGTGATGGGCTCGTCGTTTCTGATCGCGCACAACAACGAGTCGCTCGTCAGCCTTCTGACGCCCTCCACGACGTCTCTGGAGAAAAAATAGCGATGTACCTCAATTTCTACGGACTCCGCGAGGCGCCCTTCAGTCCGGCACCGGATCCGAAGTTCCTGTTCCAGTCGACGCGGCACAAGGAGGCGCTGGCCCAGCTCATCTACGGCGTCCGCGAGCGGAAGGGCTTCCTCGTCCTGACGGGCGAGATCGGTACGGGCAAGACGACGCTCCTGCGCGCGCTGCTCGAGCGGACGGACAAGATGACGCACGTGGCCTACGTCCACAACTCCGCCCTCGACATCGACGGACTGCTGGAATACATGCTCCAGGACTGGGGCGTGAAGTCCGAGGCGCACAGCCACGCCCAGCGACTCTTCGAGCTCAACGAGTTCCTCATCGAGCAGCACCGGCACGGCCTGAGCCCGGTCCTCGTGGTCGACGAGGCCCAGAACCTCAGCGTCCCCACGCTCGAGGCCATCCGGATGCTGTCGAACTTCGAGACCACGAACCAGAAGCTCATGCAGATTCTCCTCGTCGGCCAGCCCGAGCTGCGCGACAAGCTGAACCTGCACGAGCTTCGGCAGCTGAAGCAGCGCGTCGGCCTGCGCTGTCACATCGCGCCGCTGTCGCCGGAGGAGACGCGGCTCTACATCCGTCATCGCCTCCGCGTGGCGGGGGCGGCCGATCCGGGGATCTTCACCGACGGCGCGGTGCAGAAGATCGCGGACTACAGCGGCGGCACGCCGCGGGTGATCAACATCGTCTGTGATCACTGTCTCCTCAGCGGCTACGCCGACAGCAAGCGGCGCATCGACGGCGGCATCGTCCAGGAAGCCATCGAGTACCTCGAGGAAGGCGAGCGGCCGTACTGGAAGAAGCGCCGCCAGGTGAACCTGGTCCCCAGCTCGGGTGCGCTGTGGGCGGCGCGTGGCAGCGTCGCCGCGCTCGTCGTGCTCCTCGTCGTGCTGCTCATGTTCACGGCCAAGGGCCTCGGCTGGCTCGACGGCCTCGCTCCGTAGAGCTCAGTGGGAGGAGGGAGAGACCCGTGAGCAAATTCTTCAAGG
>JBKPPN010000249.1:0-9824 GCA_046733575.1 Candidatus Methylomirabilota bacterium
TGCCACCGCGCCCGTCGTCCGCATTGAAGACCATGACGACGCCGGCACGCGCCTCGGTGCCCATGTCCCCGGGCGCGTCGCGTACGGCGGCGAGGAAGTCGGCATGCACCTGCTTCATCTCGCGGACGAGCCACGGCCACGGACGCGTGAGCGGATCCTTGGACTGCAAAGCGGCCGGAATCGGCGCGCCCGACGGCCGTCGCCCCGCGAGCAGACACCACAGCTCGTCGAGGCTCGGGCGATGCGTCTCGACCAGATGATCGACGATCTCGTGCAGCGACCACGCGGCGGGCGCCGGGCGACGCGCGGCGAGCACGGCCGGGACGTCGGCCACGAACCGATCGAGCGCCTCCACCGCGGCGGCCGTCCGCGCATGAATGGTCGACACGCTGGCATGCGTGCCGTTCTTCGCGAGGTACTCGCGCGTCCGGGCCCGGAGCGGGTCGATCCTGACGTCGGCGGTCGTCGTGTCGGTCATGTCTTCCTCCGCGTGGTCGGTGACAGGTAGCGTGCGAGCGCGTCGTCGGCGATGCGTGCGGCCACCGCGGCAGACACGCGCGCGGAATCGAACGTCAACTGCAGCGACAGGCCGTCCACCACGGCCAGGATCAGGGCCGCCGCGTGGTCGACCGGGACGCGACGGAACGTCCCGCTCCGGACGCCGCGCGCGACCTCGGCGGCGAGGACGCGGCGGATCCGTGCGTACAGGTCCGCGTTCACGCGGCGCAGTCCGGCGTCGTGCATCATCGCGCCCCAGAACTCGACGAAGACGATCCAGAGGTCGCGCTGGTCGACCGCGGTGGCCAGACACGCGCGCACCAGCGCGCGGAGCCGGACGCGCGGGTCGCGCGCGCCGCGCGCCTGCTGGATCACGCGGCGGTCCAGGTCCGCCATGACCGTCTCCAGCGCGGCCACGAGCATCGCGCGCTTGTCGGCGAAGTAGTAGTGGAGGATCCCCTGCGCCACGCCCGCCTCCCGGGCGATCGTCTTCATGGTGAGCCGCGCCGCGCCGTCGCGCGCCAGGCACCGGATGGTGGCGCGCGCGATCTCCTCGCGACGACGGGGACGGACGACGGGACGGGGGCTCATGATGTCATGATTGATTGGTCGACCGACCAAGTATGAACCCGCCCGCGACGGCAGGCAAGACGGGCGGACCGCCGTCAGCCGCGACGGCGGCGCTGCTCGGCCGCGCGCTCCGCCGCGAGGCGCTCCAGGGCCACGTCGGAGTGGTCGGCGAAGGTCATGGCGTCCGCGATGGCGCGGTGTCCGGCCACCTCGGCGATCAGGCGATGCATCCGCTGGCACACGCGGCGGTACGCGGGATGGCCCTGCGGCGCGCTGCGCAGCTCGATGACGTGCATGGCTTCGCGGGCGTTCATCTCCATGTAGAAGCGCACGCGATAGGCCATGACGACCGCGTAGGGCGCCACGTCGGGCACGCCGGCGGCCGCGATGGCGTCGTACAGCGCCGCCGACGCGTCCATGATGCGTCGCCAGTCGTGATCTGCCCCCGCCTCGGTCACGGCGTCGGGAATCATGAAGCCGTGACGGGGCGACAGGGACTGCCACTCGACGGTGAGCAGCCGGTGGCGCTGGAGGTCACGGAAGGCGCCGTAGTCGGTGAGCACGTCGAAGCGATACGACGTCCGCTCGAAGGCGCGCCCGGGTCGGTGGCGACGGTTGCCGCGCTTGCCGACGTAGGCGGCCAGCACGCGCGCGCGAGCGTCGGGGGTCATCGCGCGCGCGATGGCGAGCAGCTGATCGTCCGGCAGCGCGGAGACGGGGTAGAGCGCAGCGGCCACCACCTTCGTCTCGCCGTCGGGATCGAAATCGGTCAGCGTCACCTCGTCGCGAGATTCCGGGGCCACGTCCTCCAGCACGGCGCCAGCGGCCATCCGGACGTCGTCCCGGGTGCGCGCGAGGTACTCCGTCCACGCACCGCCCCGGTCAGGACGGTCGACGCGGGTGAGGAACGCCGGGATCACCTTCCGCAGCTCGATCAGCATGCGGTCGGCGCAGGCGCGGACCTCCTGGAGCGGATGGCCGCGCATGCGGAGCAGGAGCTGCTCGTACGCCTGCCCGGTGCCGTAGATGCCGACGTTGGAGACGGTGGCCGCGGGAAGGAGGCCGCGCAGGGTGTCGAGCGCCTTGGCGCGGATCGACGTGCGGTACACGCGCTCGACCTCGTCCGCGGCGCGCGGAAACTCGGCCGTGTAGAACGCGACCATCCTGGGCAACCACGCCGCGTACGTCGCGAAGATGTCGTCCAGGACGGCGACGTAGCGCTCACGGAGCGGCCCGGTCAGCTCCGCCGGAACGTGATAGCGGTAGCGTCCGTCGGGACGGTCGTCGTACGGGATGTAGCGGGTCGACTGCTCGAGGTACGCCATGAGGCGTCCCCACTCGAGCACTTTCGTCAGGATGTTCGAGACGCCCTCGCAGGCCAGATGCACGCCGCCGAGCTGCGCCACGGAATCGTCGCCATACTCGCCGAACACGCGTCCGTACAGCTCGTCGGCGCGCGCCGTGTCCATCGCGGGCGTCGGCGTCGAAGGCGGCGGCGCCACGGGGGCGAACTCGTCGAGGAACAGGCGGCGCAGCGACTTCGGCGACCGGGAGTAGCGCGCGAAGAGCGCGCCCTTGACGACTTCAGGCAGATCGACGAGCGCGAAGACCGGCCCCTCGAGGTCGGTGAAGTGCGGCGCGAGCAGCGTGCGTTCGTCGGGGGTGAAGCGGTCGGTCATGCTCGGGCCGCACCCCGGACGGTCACCCGCGTCGCATGTACTCGGGCGGCGCGCCGGTCAAGAAATCCTCGCGCGCCGGCGCAAAGACGTCGATGAGCTCGGTGTCCTCGGGGAACCACGCCTCGTGCTCGACCCCGCCGGGAATGACGCCGACCGCGCCTGCCCGACACAGCCGCCGCTCGGTGCCCAGGCGGAAGTCCATGGCGCCCGAGATGATCCAGAACGACTGCTCGTGCGGATGCTGGTGCGCCGCGGCGTGCGCGCCCGCCTTCATCGACCACCAGACGATCATTGCTTTGTCGCCCGCCATCACCCGACGACTGATCTTGTCCGTGACCTTCTCTTCCGGCAGGTGCTGCAGCGTCTCGAATCCCTTCACGACCGGCATACGCCTCCCCCTTTCCGCGCGCGGCCTACGGTACCATGGCGCGCAGGGCGCGACTGAAGATCGGGTTCATCCCCATCGAGGGTGGGCACTACTACGCGCAGTCGCTCGAAGAGGTGGTGAAGGCGGAGGACCTCGGCTTCGACTCCGTGTGGATGGAAGAGCACCACTCCGTGACCGATCACTACTGGCCGTCGCCCCTCACCGTGCTCGCCGGCTACGCCACGCGCACTACCCGCCTGCTCCTCGGGACGGACATCATCGTCGCGCCGTTCCATCACCCCGTGCGTCTCGCCGAGGACGCCGCGATGGTCGACGTGATGTCGAATGGCCGGCTGATCCTCGGTGTCGCCATCGGCTACAAGCCGGACGAGTTCGCGCTCTACGGCGCCGAGCTCGAGAAGCGAGGCGCGCGGTTCGAGGAACAGCTCGGCATCCTGAAGGCGCTGTGGAGCGGCCAGCGTGTGACGCACAAGGGTCCTTTTTACACCGTGGAGGGACGGCTGGAGCCCCCGCCGGTGTCCCGACCGCATCCGCGCCTGTGGATCGGTGGCTGGGGCGATCTCACGCTGAAGCGCGCCGCGACGCTGGCCGATAACTGGATCCCCGGACCGACCGCCGATCTCGCGCGCCTGCTCAAGGGCAAGCGCGCCTTCCTCGACAACCGCGCGGCGGCCGGGCGAACGGAGTCGATCGCCGAGTGGCCGCTCACGCGCGACGTCATCATCGCGGACACCGACGCGAAGGCGCGCGAGCTCGCCGAACGGCACATCATGATCTCGTATCGACGGGAGTACGCCGGCGGGTGGCGCCATCCGTTCATCGACGCCTCGATCGCCACGGATCTGGACAAGCTCATGGCCGATCGGTTCATCATCGGCGGCCCGGATCAGTGCGTCGCGCAGGTCCGCCGCTTCGTCGAGGACTACGGCATGACGCACCTGATCTGCCGCACCTTCTTCCCGGGGATGCCGCACGAGCACATCCTCCGCGAACTCGACCTCATCGCACGTCACGTGATGCCCGCGTTCCGGTAACGGGGACGCCACATTTCCGACCCGTTCGGGTCGCCTCCCCGGAGCGATGTGAGCGCCAAGTTCGCGAAATGACACGGCCGAAACCACCTGACCGTATTCGGTCTGACCAAATTGCTTTTAGCCGTAAGTGTGTGATATCATGGCGTTTGCGGAGTCGTACCGGGAAGGAGTGATGACAGATTCCGCTGAGCGCATACCGTCTCGATCGGTCGTACGCGTGGAACTACGCACACGCGCCGAGCCTTCCGCGCGTGCGTCGTCTGCCCACCGCTCCCGGCGGTCGGCTCTTCGATCACACGTTGAACTCGACGCTCGGCATCGCCGCCGGGCCGCTCATCAACTCGAAGTGGGTCGAAGGCTTCGCGCGCATCGGCTACGACATCCTCACATACGCGACCGTGCGCACGGCATTCCACGCCGCGCATGCGCTGCCCAACATCCGTCAGGTCGAGAACCAGGAGCAAGCGGCCATCATCACGCGCCGCACGAACGTGAACGGCAACCTCACCATCGCCGTGTCGATGGGCCTGCCCTCCATGGAACCGGACGTCTGGCGCAAGGACGTGCGCCGCGCCAAGGAGAAGATCCGGGACGGGCAGATGCTCATCGTCAGCGTTCTCGGCACCACGCCGCCGGGCGGTGACGCCGAGGCACTCATCGCCGATTACGCGCAGTGCGCGGCGTGGGCCGCCGAGGCGGGGGCGGATGCGATCGAGGTGCACCTGGCGCAGCCGGACATGCTGTTCGAGCCCAACCAGATGATCTACGAGAACATCGCGCTGTCAGCGCAGATCCTGTATCGCGTGCGGACGCACGTCACCATCCCCGTCCTCGCGAAGGTCGGCCCGTTCCGGACGCCTCGCGCGCTTCACGAGACGGCGACGAAACTGGCGCCGTGGACGAACGGGTTCGTGCTGGTGCACGGCATCACGCGGCGAGTGCTGGACGACAAGGGCAACGCCGCGTTCGAGGGCGACGGGCGCGACCGCGCCGACGTCGTCGGCTCCGACACGTTCCAGGTCAGCTCGCGGCAGGTCGAGGAGATGATCTCGTGGCGCAAGGCCGGCGCGTGGGACCGCGCGGTGATCGCCGTCGGCGGTCTCACCACCGTCGAGCGCGCGAGGCAGGTGCTGCGTGAAGGCGCGAATGCCGCACTCATCGCCACGGCGGCGCTGTTCGATCCGCTCTTCGCCGTGCGCTTCCGTCAGTCGCGCACTCCCGCCGCCGCCGCCGTCTGACCTACCGTCGCGCCCGACCGCGCGACGTCGCATCCCCGAGCGTCGCCCTCCCGGTGAACCCCTCCCCGTCCGTGCGCGAGCCGTGTGCTAGGCTACGCCGGATGCGGTGGCTCGTCGTGCTTCCGTTCGAGCGTCCTGGCTTCATGGGTATGGACTTCGCCGACGAGCTACGTCGCCTCGGCCACGAGGTCCGGACCTTCGCCTACCGGCGCGAGAACGCCTTCTACAAGAACCGCTCCACGAAGCTCGCCTACCAGCGCGTCATCGCCGCGAAGTTGGAGCGCGTGTGCGCGGACTGGCGCCCGACGATCGTGCTCGTCATCAAGGGCAGTCCGATCTTCCCCGCGCTGATCCGGCGGATCCGCTCACGGAGCGGGGCGATCTTCCTCAACGTCTTCCCCGACAACCCGCTCGTGATGATGCCGCTCGAGTGCGTGGAGGCGTACGACCTCTTCTTCCTCAAGGACCATTACGCGCGGCGCAGTCTCGAGTCGATCGGGCTGCGCAACCTCTACTATCTCCCGCTCTACTGCGTACCGGAGCTGCATCATCCCGTCGACCTGTCGGACGACGAGCAGGCGCGCTACGGGGCGAGCGTCTCGTTCGTGGGCAGCCGGTACCCGTATCGCGAGCGCTTCGTCAAGGCGCTCGCACGCTATCCGCTCCGCCTCTGGGGCAGCGGATGGACGACGGCGCGCGACGCGGAGATCCGCGCGATGGTGGCGGGCGCCGTCGTGCGCGGGCGCGAGAAGCTCTGCGTGTACTCGGGGTCGGTCGTGTCGTTGAACCATCACCACCCGCTCAACGACGTCTGCGGCGTGAACACGCGCGCCTTCGAGCTCGCCGCGGCGGGGGCCTGTCAGCTCGCCGACCTCAAGGACGACCTGCCCGCGCTCTTCAAGCCCGGGCACGAGATCCTGACGTACCGCGACCTGCCCGACCTCGAACGTCAGCTCGACTACTACCTCGCTCATCCTGACGAGGCGCGCGCCATCGGGGCGAACGGGCGCGAGCGCGCCCTCGCCGAACACACACTCCGGCACCGCATCGACGAGATCGTCGGGGTCGTCGATGCGCGCTTCGGGATTCGCGGATGACCACGCTGGCTCAGAGTCTCGTGTGCATCGACTGTGGCGCCCGCTACGAGCTCACGTATCGTCTCGACTGCACGTGCGGCGGCCTGCTCGAGGTGACCTACGACCTCGACGCGCTGGCCCGCACAGGCACCGATCTCTTCACGGGACCGGGTCTCTGGCGGTACGCCCCCGTGCTGCCCATCGCCGATCCTCGCCATCGCGTGACTCTCGGCGAAGGTCAGACGCCGCTGCTCGACTGTCCAACCCTGGCGCGCGAGCTCGGCGTACGAAGCCTGAGCGTGAAGTTCGAGGGCAGCAATCCGACCGGCACGGTGAAGGATCGCTCGTCGGTGACCGCGATCGGTGGCGCGCTGCAGTTCGGCTTCCGCGCGGTCTCCGTGGTCAGCACGGGCAACGCGGGGTCGTCCATCGCGGCGTACTGCGCGCGCGCGGGGCTCCGCTCGTTCGTGTTCGCCTACGAACGGACGTCGATCCCGAAGCTCATCCACATGACGGCGGCCGCGTCGGACCTCGTGCTCTACGCGGGCGGCTACGACGACCTCATCGGCCACTGGGACCGCCTCGTGGAGGAGCGGCTGTTCTTCGACGCCGGCGCCACGCGCAATCCGTACAAGCACGAGGGCAAGAAGACGATCGCCTACGAGATTGCGGAGCAGAGCGGGTGGGATCCGCCCGACGTCGTCGTCGCGCCCGTCGCGGTGGGCGAGACCTTCATCGCTGCCGCGCGCGGGTTCCGGGAGATGCAACGCGCCGGGCTCATCCGACGACGGCCGATCATGATCGGAGCGCAGGCGACCCGAGCCAATGCCGTGAGTCGCGCCTTCCTGTCCGACGGCCCGCTCACCCCCGTGCGCGTTCAGTACACGGTGGCCGAAGGTCTGGCGGCGGGCAACCCCGGACGCAAGGGCGAATGGGTGTTGCGACTGGTGCGTGAGGACAAGGGCCTGGTGGCGGACGCCGACGACCCCGCGATCCTCGAGGCGCAGCGACGTCTGGTGCGGACGGAGGGCGTGTGGGCCGGGCCGACAGGCGTCGCCTCCCTCGCGGTGTTCATCGGGCTCGTCGCGGAGAAGCGGATCGATCCGGCCCAGCGGTTCTGCGTCGTGCTGAGCGAGACCGGTCTGAAGACCGAAGCGACCGTCGAGCGCCCGGCCGGTACCGCCTTCGACTTCGAGTCGCTGCGGCGCCTCGTGCAGGACCGTCTCGGCCGCGGGTGATCCTGGGTCGGACGTTTTACCGCCGCCCCGCCCCGCGCGTGGCGCGTGACCTCCTCGGCTGTGTCCTGGTCTCTCGCGACGGCCGCGTGGTGACGGCGGGACGCATCGTCGAGACCGAGGCATACCTGGGACCCGAGGATGCCGCCTCGCACGCCGCCTTCCGTCCGGGCTCGCGCATGCTCTTCTACGGCGACGGCGGATTCGCCTACGTCTTCTCGGCCTACGGCGTCCACCTCTGCCTGAACGCCATCGTCGGAGGCCGGGGGCAGCCCGGGTGCGTCCTGCTCCGCGCCGTCGAGCCGGTCGCCGGCATGACGGCGATGGCGAGACGTCGTGGCGTCCCCGCGGACTCGCGGCGGCTGGCGAGCGGGCCCGGCAACCTCTGTCGGGCCCTTGGCGTGACGCTCGCGCACAACGGATCCGATCTGACGCGGGGCGCGTTGACGATCCGACGGCGCGACGGTCGCGGCGACGCGCTGGTGATCGCGAGCGGGCCGCGCGTCGGCATCACGCGTGCCGTCGATCGCCGTCTGCGCTTCTGGATCGCGGACAACGCGTACGTCTCGAAATTTTGACAGTCCTGGCGCGCGGTTTATCATGACGACAACGGAAGGAGTCCGCATTGCCGACCACCTCTTCTGACACCCTGACCAGCGGCATCATGGAGCTCGTCCTCCACGCCGGCCCCGTGGCCAAGGCGGTGCTCATCATCCTCGCGATCTTCTCGATCGTGTGCTGGGCGCTGATCGTGGAGAAGTGGTGGCAGTTCCGGCGCGTCCGCACCGAGACGCTGTCCTTCATGAAGGTCTTTCGGGAAGGGCGTCGCGCCTCCGCGGTGTACGCGGCGGCGCGGAAATTCCGCGACAGCCCGCTCGCTCATCTCTACGTGGCCGGTTACCAGGAGTTCGCCGGCATCCCCGACACCGTCGAGGGATTGATGGACGAGGCGGACGAGACGACGGGCACGGAGCGTCTCGACATGGTGCACCGGACGCTGCGACGCACGTCGAGCCTCGAGGTGTCGCGCCTCGAGCGCTACCTGCCGTTCCTCGCCACGACGGCGAGTGCGGCGCCCTTCATCGGTCTGTTCGGCACGGTGTGGGGCATCATGTCGGCCTTCCACGGGATCGGACAGCAGGGATCGGCCAGCCTCGCCGTCGTGGCGCCGGGTATCTCCGAGGCGCTGATCGCGACGGCCACCGGTCTCGCCGCCGCCATCCCCGCCGTCATGGCGTACAACTACTTCGTCAATCGCGTGAAGCACTGGGCGACCGAGATGGACGGCTTCACCCTCGACCTCCTGAACGTGTTCAGCCGTCCGGCGAAGCTGGGGCGTACGGCCAAAGATGGCATTTAAGCTCGACGAGGCCGGCGGCGGCGACGGCCACCGCATCGGGACCTCGCTGGCCGAGATCAACATCATCCCCTTCGTCGACGTCGTCCTCGTCCTGCTCCTCATCTTCATGCTCACCGCGCCGATGATGTACCGCGGCATCGACGTCAACCTGCCGCGGGCCGCCGCCCGGCCGACCGCGGTGGAAGAGCGGATGGTGCTGACGGTGAGCAAGGACCAGCAGATCTACCTCAACGACCGTCGCATCCCGCCCGGCGGTCTGGAGGGCGCGCTGCACGAGGCCTTCAAGAATCGCACGGACAAGGTGCTCTACCTCAAGGCCGACGCGGGACTGTCGTACGGCGCGGTCGTGGAGACCATGGATCGTGTCCGCCGCGCCGGCATCGAACGGCTGGGCATGGTGACCGAGCCAGTCCGGGAGCGGTGATGGCCACGGCAGCCGTGATGCGGCTGCGGACGCGCCGTCGTCTCGGCCCTGCCCTCCGCCGTCCCGACCTGCCGCTCGGCAGCGTCGCCCTCTCGACCGTCGTCCACGGCGGCCTCATCGCGGCGCTCGTCTTCGCCACCGACCTGCTCCCGTCGAGCGAATCGAAGACGTACGTCGTGAACCTCGTACCCGCCGTGGCCGCGGTCGGCCAGCCCGACGCGCGACGCGCGCAGAGTCCCACCCCGCAGGCGCCGCGCACGCCGGATCCCGCGCCACCCGCACAGCATCCGACGCCGCCCGCGCCCGAGCTGCCCGCGAGGCC
>JBKPPN010000250.1:0-7056 GCA_046733575.1 Candidatus Methylomirabilota bacterium
GTGTGCTATCTCGTCTCGGCGGACGGTGACTACATCACCGGCGCCGAGCTCTCGATGAACGGCGGTCTCTTGATGTAGCTGACGGTCAGGCGCGGCGCACGGGCGGCGCGAAGAGGGACAGACCGACCGCCGTCCACGCCGCTGCCGTCTCCGCCGCCCACGTCCACGGCTGCCACACCAGTGTCGCGAAGGACGGGGCCTGCGCGCGTCGCTCGTAGGCGACCGGCACCTTCGACGGCAGCACCCACGCTTCGCCCGACAGCACCTCCTCGCCCGTCGCGTTCGTGCATACCGTGCTGAGCCGGATCCGATTACGATCGCGGATGACCTCGATGACCTCGACGCGCGCGGTGATCGTGTCGCCCGGCTTCACCGGCTTCACGAATTTCAACGTCTGCGAGAGGTAGATGGCGCCCGGCCCGGGCAGCTGCGTGCCGATGACGGCGGAGATCAGTCCCGCGGTGTAGATGCCGGGGGCGATCGGCTCGCGGAACGGCGTGGTCGCCGCGTAGGCCGCGTCGGAGTGAATGGGATTGTAGTCGCCCACCGCGTCCACGAACGCGGTGATGTCGGTTATCGAGACGGTCCGCACGAGCTCCGCCCGGTCCCCGGGATTGAGTTGCGCGATCGTCTTGCCGATCATCAGGGCTCCTTGGCCGCCGTCACGCGGTCGCGGAGCGGCTCCACGGCGCGTGCGATGTCGTCCAGCCGGCGCGTGATCGCGCCCAGGGTGTCCTCCAGTCCTTCGATGCGCTCCTCGAGCAACACGATCTGCTTCGCCACGCCCGTGAGCTGGCTGCGCGACGGCAGGTTCAGCGCCTGCAATCCGGACTCGATCGACTGGTCGGTCGCCTTCTTGATCGGAGCGCTCGTGGTGAGGAACTGATCCAGGGTGCGGCCGAGCGACTGCGCGAAGGCGTCGGTCCCCATCACCTGGCTCAGGGTGCGCGACCACGCCTCGATGGACTGATCCATGAGCTGCTTCCACTGCGTCAAGACGTCGGGCGTCATCGGTCCCTGCGCGAGCACGCGCGCCCACTGCTGGAATCCCTGATCCACGATGGGGCGCCAGAACGCGGCGGGATCGGCGGCCGGCGCGCCCGCGGGCGGCGTCTGGGACAGCATGCGCGCCCACGCCTGGGTGCCCTCGTCGATCTGCCGCTTCCAGAGGTCGAACAGCTGCTGGGTCGCGTTATCCGCCATCGCTCTTCCTTTCCTTCACGACCGCGGGGCGAGCCAGCCGGAGACCTTCGGCCAGCAGTGCACCGACGCGCCACGACCCGCGATGAGCGAGATGTGGCCGCCGGGCAGCTCGACGTACTCCTTGTCCCGGCTGGACACGGCATCGATGAGCGCGCGCACGCAGTCGGGCGGCGCGATGTAATCTTCCTTGGCGCTGACCACGAACACCGGGCACGTGATGGCGCCGAGGCGCACGGGACGTCCGCCGAAGACGAGCTCGCCCCGGATCAGCTTGTTCTTCTGGTAGAAGTCGCCCACCCACTGCCGGAAGAACTCGGCGGGAAACGCCACGTACTCGTTGGCCCACTTGTTGAGCGCGTTGAAGCCTTCGAGGTACTTGTCGTTCCACATGTTCCACCAGAGGTTGAGTCCGGTGGACATGTCCATGGTGGGCTTGATGAGCTTGAACCCCGCTTTGACCATGTCGGCCGGGACCGAGCCGATCGTGTCGACGAAGCGGTTGACGTCGAAGTGCTTGGCGTCGAGCCAGAGCCCGAAGAGGCCGATCTTCGAGAAGTCGATGGGGCCCGCCATGTTGATGAAGTTCTTCACGCGGAACTCGGGATACGCGGCGACGAACGACGCGGAGATCGGAGCGCCCATGCAGTAGCCGAGGACCGAGAGCTGCTCGGTGCCCGACGTCTGCAGGACCTTCCGCGCCATGCGGGGCAGGATCTTGGTGACACACGTCTCCACGTTGAGATCGTTGTCCTCGGGGCCGAACACGCCCCAGTCCAGCAGGTAGAAGTCGAATCCCTGCTGGGTCATGTGCTCGGTGAAGCTACCGCCGGGCAGGAGGTCGAAGATGTACGGCCGGCTGATGCCGAGGTTGGGCACGAACAGGATCGGCGTCGCGTGCGTCCGCTTGGACTCGTAGCGGTAGAGCCGCGACTTGTTGGTCCGGTAGATCTCCTCGCGCGGCGTCCGGCCGGTCTTCGTCTCGGTGGGATTGCCCACCATGGTGGCGAAGTTCGTGAGCCGCCGGCGCTGACGCTCCAACTCGTCGATCCACTGCTTCGTCTGCTCCGCGGTGACGGCGCCATTCCCGTCGGCGTAGCCGTGGGTGAAGCGCTCGACCATGTCCGCAAACCGTTCCGGGCCCATGGAGTACGTCCCTTTCCTCGTGCAATCTCAGGCGGATCCAGATTTCATCTTATCGCACCGCGTCATGTGACGCGCCCATTTCTGACGGTCACATCTGGAACATCGAGCCGAGCTTCATGGCGAGGCCCATGTCCCCCTTGATCTTCAGCTTGCCCGACATGAACAGCATCTGACCGTTTTGCTTGCCGCTCAACATGTCGAGCCAGTCCTGTGCCGCGATGTCGAGGGTGAGGTTCGGGTTCGGCGCGGCCCCTTCCTTGACCGTGCACGTGCCGTCCTTGATGGCCGCGTTCCACGTCCCGCCCCCGTCGCCGCTGACGTTGTACTGGATGACGGCGTTGGTGCCGGCGGCGCGATCGGCCTTGAATCGCGATCCCATCTGCTCGAACGTTTCTTTCACAGTCGGCATCGGCGTGTCTCCCCTCTCCGCGTGGCGCGCACTCGGTCCACGCTAGAACGTGAACAGGTCCATGCCGCCCGTGACCGGCACGACCGCGCCCGTCACGTAGCCGGCACGCTCGGAGCACAGGAAGGTGACGACGCTCGCCACCTCTTCGGGCTGCCCCTCGCGCTGCATCGCGATCCGCTTCACCATCCGGTCGTAGAGCGGGCTCAGCGCCGCGTTCGGCGCGATGATGCCCGGCGCCACCGCGTTGCAGGTCACGTTCGCCCGCGCGCCCTCGAGCGCGACGGACTTCGCGAAGCCGATGACACCCATCTTCGACGTCGCGTACGCCGTCTGCCCGAAGCCGCCCATCAGCCCGGCGATCGACGCCATGACGACGATGCGCCCCCACCGGCGTGCCCGCATGCCAGGGAAGACCGCCTTCGTGACGTTGTAGGTGCCGCCCAGGTTCACGGCGAGATTGAGCTCCCAGTCCTCGTCTCGCATGTCCTTGAGCTGCGCGACGGTGTAGATGAAGCCGGCGTTGTTCACGCAGATGTCGACGGGGCCGAGGTCGGCCTCGACGGCGCTGACCGCGCTCGACACGGCCGCCGCGTTGCGGATGTCGCACGCATAGCCGCGCGCCGTCCCGCCCGCTGTCGTGATCTCCTTCGCCGTCTCTTCCGCGCCCTCGGCGTTGAGATCGACAATGGCCACGCGGCATCCCTCCGCGGCGAGGGCGAGCGCGTCCGCCTTGCCGAGGCTTCGCGCGCCTCCGGTCACCAGCGCCACGCGCCCCGCGATGCCGAGATCCACTACGTTCCCCTGAAGACGGGGTCGCGCTTCCCGAAGAACGCCTGGATGCCCTCCGCGGCGTCCTCGGTGTGCAGCGTCTTGAGGAACGCGCGGGTCTCGATGCCGAGCGCGGTGTCGATGGGCGCCTCGAGCCCGTCGTCCACCGCCTCGATCATCACGCGCGTGGCGATGGGCGGACGCCTCGCGATCTGCCGCGCCAGCGCCTTCGCCTCGGTCAGCGTCTCGCCGTCCTTGGTCAGGCGATTGACGAGGCCGAGGGCCACGCACTCCTGCGACGGAATCTGCGTGCCGAGGATCAGGAACTCCAGCGCTTTCGTGCGGCCGATCAGCCGGGGCAGGCGCTGCGTGCCGCCATAGCCGGGAATGATCCCGAGGTTCGATTCGGTCTGTCCCATCCGCGCGCCGTCCTTCAGCAGACGGAAGTGGCACGCCATCGCGATCTCGCATCCGCCCCCCAGCGCGTGCCCGTTCATGGCCGCGATCACCGGCTTCGGGAACCGCTCGATGCGGCGCAGCACCCCGTTGCCGAAGCGGATGAAGGCCTCGACGTTGCCGCCCGAGAACGCGGAGCCGAGATCGGCGCCCGCGCAGAAAATCTTGTCGCCCGCGCCCGTGACGATGACCGAGCGCACGGCGGCGTCGCCCTCGACGTCGGACAGCGCGGCGTCGAGGTCGCGCATGAGCTGCTCGCTGATCGCGTTCGCGGGCGGACGGTTCAGCGTGACGACGACGAACGACTCCTCGCGCCCGACGAGCAGCGTCTCATACGGCATCGATCAGCACTCCTCTCAGGAAGATCATCGCCACCGCATCGGCGGCGTCGGCGAGGCGATAGGCGCGCTTGCCCAGGACCCAGGACGTCGCGAGCTGGTCCATCGCGCCGAAGAGCATCTTGGTCGAGACCTTCACGGGCACATCGGCGCGGATCCGTCCCGCCGCGATGCCGTCCTCCAGGATCGACTGGATCAGCGCGAAGTACGATCCGACCTCGTGTGCAGACGCGCCGCGGAAGAACTTGTGGCCCTGGCGAAGCTCCACCTGCACCACTTCGGCGAGATCGGGGTTCTGCTCGAGCACCGCGAAGTGCAGGCTCACCAGCTTCCGGAGTCGCGCCACGGGATCGGACTCATCGGCGATGGCTCGCCGCACATGCTCGACCCACGCCGCCATCTTCTCGCGGAACAGCGTGACGAGGATCTCGTCCTTGGTCTTGAAGTAGAGATAGATCGTCCCGCTCGCGATGCCGGCCTCGCGGGCGATGTCCGACACGCGCGAGTTGTAGTACCCGTTGCGCGCGAACACGCGAACGGCGGCGTCGATGATCTGCTGCGGCTTGTCGGGATCCCGCATGGGCGGCGCGAATGAATCGCGATTCATTATTCGCTCCGCGGTGCACGGTGTCAACGCGACGAGCCGGAACGGCCGCGTGCGCGTGATAGAGTCGGGGCCATGCGGATGAAGTACCGCGTCGGCGTCATGCCCGGGCCGTGGCCCGCGGGACCCGAGGGTCAGGATCTCCTCTGGTCCTTCATCGACCTCTGCGAGACGTCCGGCATCGACTCCGTCTGGTTCTCCGAGCGGCTCTCCTCACCCGGCCCGGTGCTGGAGCCGATGACCACGATGGCCGCGGTGGCGGCACGGACCCGTCGACTCAAGTTCGGACCGAGCGTGCTGATCACGCCCTTTCGCTCGCCCGTGATGATGGCGCGCGAGCTCGCGATGCTCGACTACATCTCGAACGGACGCGCGCTCCCCGCGGTCGGCATCGGCGTCGAGCAGGAGAAGGAGTTCCGCGCCGCCGGCGTGCCGTTCAAGGAGCGCGGTCGCCGGACGGACGAGGCGATCGGCATCATGCGCCGGTGCTGGAGCGAACAGCGCGTGACCTTCACGGGCGAGTTCTGGCAGCTCGACGACATCACCGTCCTGCCCCAGCCGATCCAGCAGCCGTTCCCGCTGTGGATCGGCGGCAAGAGCCCGGCCGCGATGAAGCGGACGGCCGTGATGGGCGACGGCTGGATGCCGTCCTTCATCACGCCCGACGAGTTCCGCGCCGGCGTCGACACGATCAACGGCCTCGCGGCGGCGGCGCATCGCGAGGTGCCCGCTGATCACTTCGGCGCGTTGTTCTACTTCTGTATCGACCCCGAACCCGCCCGCGCGCAGGCGCTCGCGGCGCCGTTCGTCCCGCGCAATCGAGTCGACGACGCGACGCTCGCCGCCTGCACGGCCTTCGGCCCCGCCGAGCTCCTCGTCGAACGGATCGAGCAGTACGTCAAGGGCGGCGGATCGAAGTTCATCGCGCGCCCGATGTGCCCGCCCGATCGCATGCTGGATCAGCTCGGTCAGCTCGCTTCAGACGTCGTTCCCGTCTTCCACCGCCGGTAGAGAACGCGAGCCTCGATGGCTCCGCTTTCTCCGCAGATGGCCGTTCGACACGGTCCGCGTCGTCGGGCCGCCCCTCTGGACGGCGCCACGTCCACGGGGAGCGGTCAGCCCTCGAGGATCTGGGCGAGCAGCTCGGGGTCGACGTTGCCGCCGGAGAGGATGATGCCGACGCGGGCGCCGGCCGCGACCGGGATCCGACGCGCGAGCGCCGCCGCGGCGGCCACCGCGCCCGTCGGTTCGACGACGAGGTGGGCGCGGACGGCGAGCGCGCGGGTGGCCGTGACGATCTCCGTCTCGGAGACGAGCAGGATGCCGTCGACGTTCTTCTGCAGAACGGGGAACGTCTTGGCCCCGGGCTCGGTGGTGCGGACGCCGTCGGCGATGGTGGGCGGAGGCGGGATGCTGACGCGCTCGCCTTTCTGCAACGAGAGGTACACGTCGTTGCCGACCTCGGGCTCGACGCCGTAGATTTTCAGCTGCGGCAGGAGACTCCGTCCCACCGTGCTGCAGCCCGACATCAGGCCGCCACCGCCGACGGGCGTCAGCAGGACGTCGAGGGCGGGGACGTCCGCGAGGAGCTCCAGGGCGGCGGTGCCCTGCCCCGCCATGATGGCCTCGTCGTCGAAGGGCGGCACGAGCACGCGACCGGTCTCCGCGGCGATCTTCCGGCCGAGTGCCTCGCGATCGTCCGTCAGTCGGTCGTAGCCGACGATCTCCGCGCCGTAGCCGCGCGTCGCCTCGCGCTTCAGCGCGGGGGCGTCGTTCGGCATGCAGATGACCGCCGTCGTTCCGACCATTCGCGCCGCGAGCGCCACGCCCTGGGCGTGATTTCCCGACGAGAAGGCCACCACCCCACGCCCCTTCTCGTCCGCGGTGAGCTGGGACAGCTTGTTCAGGGCGCCGCGGATCTTGAACGAGCCGGTGAGCTGAAGACTCTCGCACTTGAAGAACAGGCGCAGGCCGGTGGTGTCGTCCCACCACGGCGAGGTGACGACGGGCGTTCGGTGGATGCGGTTCTCGAGACGGCGGGCGGCCGCGCGCACGTCGTCGATCGATATGGTCCTGGTCGTCACGGCGGGAAAGTATGCCACACGCGCGGAGGTATACTCGCCCGCATGCAACGC
>JBKPPN010000251.1:0-8122 GCA_046733575.1 Candidatus Methylomirabilota bacterium
CGCCAAGCCTCCGGCGTCGATCTTCATCGAGCCTTCGACGTTCGAGGGCTCGAAGGGCAGTCTCAAGAAGACGAGCGAGGTCCGGACGACCGCGGCCCCGGCGCCGGGAGGCGTCATCGGACTGCTCATCAACAACCCACCGCAGCGCGTGCAGGTGCTGTCCTTCCAGGCGCGCGGGGCCAAGCGCGAGAAGCTCGGGGCGGCCCGCGACATCACCCGCGACTCTCCGTGGCAAGGTACGCTGGAAGCGCTGCGCAGGTTCATCCGGCCGGCGCGAGGACAGCGCTGGGTGCTGTTGACGCTCCCCAGCTTCTCGAACGCCGTCTTCACGAGCCAGCTCGTGGTGACCAATCCGCCCCCGCCGCCGAACGTGCAGCATGTTCCCGTCGTGGTGCTGCACTCGGAGCCGGGCGAAGACGCGCGCCGGGTGCTGGCGCGCATTCGCATGGGCCACTACGGGTACGGCGTCAGCGTGCTGCGCGCGCCCGACGACGCCTGGAAGAAGTCGGAGACGCGCCAGGCCCGCGGCAAGAAGTGACGGCGGTTACCGGTAGTCCCTGAAGAACGCGCGCAGGTCCTTGACGAGCACGTCCGGCTCCTCCATGGCCGCGAAGTGTCCGCCCGCGGGCATCAGTCCAGCGTCGGATGTCGTACATCAGCTCGGCCCACGATCGCGGAGGTCGCACGATCTCCTTCGGGAACGCGGCATAGCCGGTGGGGACCTTGATGCGCTCGCCGTCCGGAATCGGCCACGAGCCGTTGAACCGCGAGTAGTACGGCCAGAAGGACGCGTTGATGCAGCCGGTGACCCAGTAGATCATCACATTGGTCAGCAGCTCGTCCTTCGTGAAGCGGCGTTCGACGTTGCCGTCGCAGTCGCTCCACGCCCTGAACTTCTCGACGATCCACGCGGCGAGACCGGCCGGTGAATCGCTCAGGCCGAAGGCCAGCGTCTGCGGGCGTGTGCCCTGGATCCACTGATAGCCCGTCTCCTCACGCTGCCAGCGAGCGAGATCTTCGAAGTACTGCTTCTCCTCCTCGGTCGGCTGCGCGGGCGGGGCGAGGTCGCGACGGAGCGACAGGAGGTTCACGTGAATCGCGGCGAGACGGTCGGGATACGCGAAGCCGAGTCGCGACGTGATGAAGCCGCCCCAGTCGCCGCCCTGCGCGCCGAAGCGCCGGTAGCCCAGCACGTCGGTCATCAGCGTGGCGAACGCGTCCG
Organism: Candidatus Methylomirabilota bacterium; assembly: GCA_046733575.1. Classification (GTDB taxonomy): domain Bacteria; phylum Methylomirabilota; class Methylomirabilia; order Rokubacteriales; family CSP1-6; genus JBKPPN01. The sequence continues at coordinate 1,223 of JBKPPN010000251.1, forward strand.
CGATCTCGGCGACGCCGAAGCGCGGCTGGCCGGGTCGGTACGAGAAGCCGTAGCCCGGCAGCGACGGCGCGACGACGGTGAAGGCGTCGCCGGGATCACCGCCAAACCGGGCGGGATCGGTCAGCATCGGAAGGATCTTGTAGAACTCCCACACCGAGCCCGGCCAGCCGTGCGAGAGCAGGAGCGGGAACGGGCGAGGGCCGCGTCCGTCCTCGTGAATGAAGTGGAGATCGATGCCGGCGATCGGCACGGTGAACTGACGGAAGCCGTTCAGCGTCGCCTCGTGCGCCCGCCAGTCGTAGCGGTCCTTCCAGTACGCGACGAGCTGCTGGAGGTACGCCACGCTGCTGCCGTATGCCCACTCCGCGCCGGGCGCCTGGTCGGGCCAACGGACGCGGCCGAGGCGATCCCGCAGATCGGCGAGCGCCGCGTCGGGAACGTCGATGCGGAACGGGCGGGGCGTCATGCGCGTGATCCCGACGGGGCGTGCCGGGCGGCGGACGCTTCCGAGATGGCGCGCGCGAGCTGGTCCGGGAGGACCGGTTTGGTCAGATGCACGTCGAATCCCGCGTCGAGGGCGCGCCGCCGATCGTCGGCCTGACCGTAGCCCGTCACGGCGATGAGCACCGCGTCCCTGCCTTCCTCGATCGTCCGGATGCGACGCGCCACCTCGTAGCCGTCGACACCGGGCAACCCGACGTCGACGAGCACCACGTCGGGCTTGATCGCGCCGATCTCCGCCACGCCGGACGCGCCGTCGGCCGCCTCGTGGACGTCGTGACCTTCGAGCATCAGCTGCAGGCGCAGGATCTCTCGCGCGTCGTCGTTGTCCTCGATGATGAGGATGCGGTGTGGCGCGTCCCGGACGCGCGCGCGTGCGCGCCGTTCTGCGAGGTGACGGCTGGACGCGTGATCCGCGGAAGGCAGACGGTGAAGACGCTGCCGTGCGACGCGCTCGCGCTGGCGGCCCGCACCGTGCCGCCGTGCATGCCGACCAGCGCCTTGACCAGCGTGAGGCCGATGCCGAGACCGCCCTGGGCGCGATCGAGTGCGCGCTCGCCCTGAACGAACAGCTCGAAGATCGACTCGCGGAGCTCGGCCGGGATGCCCGGGCCCGTGTCCGCCACCTCGAGCACGGCGCCATCGCCGGGCGACACGCGGACGACGACGTCGCCGCCCGGCGGTGTGTACTTCAGCGCGTTGCCGACGAGATTGTCGAGGACCTGCTCGAGCCGCGTCTCGTCGCCGTCCACCCACACCGACGCCACCTCGGCGCGCACGGTGTGGCGCGCGAAGCGGCCCGCGGCGCGCCACGCGCTCATCGCGCTCTCGACGAGCTGACCGAGGTCGAGCGCCCGCACGTTGAGTCGAACCTTGCCCGTGGTCACGCGAGCGACGTCGAGGAGGTCGTCGACCAGGCGTGACAGGTGCTTCGTCTGACGATCGACGACGGCGCGAGCGCGCTCGGCGCTCGGGTCTGCCGCATCCACGACCTTCAGCACGCCGATGGCGCCGGTGATCGCGCCGAGCGGATTGCGGAGCTCGTGGCCGAGCATGGCGAGGAAGTCGTCCTTCGCCTGGTTGGCGCGTCGCGCCTGCTCGTAGAGCTCGGCGTTCGCCATCGCGATGGCGGCCTGGCTCGCGAACGCGGCGGCCAGTCGGACGTCGTCCTCGGCGAAGTCGAGGCCAGGGAGGCGGCCCACGAACAGCGCCCCGATGATCCGGCCCTGCACGATGAGCGGCACGGCCAGGCCGACGCGGTGGCGCGTGCCTTCGACGCGGGCGCGCATCGCCGGGTCGTAGACGATCCGTTCGTCGGTGAGCGTGTTGGCGCTCACGACGGCCTCGCGCGACGCGACGGCGAGCCCCACCAGCCCGGTGCCGCGCGGAATGGCCACGTTGCGGGCCATCGTCGTCCCGCCTGAACCACCACCCGCCACGAGATACAGCGTCCCCGTCTCCGGCTCCAGACGGAACACCGTCGCCGCCTCGGCGTCGAGCAACGCGCAGGCACTCTCCGCGATCGTCTGCAGGACGGCGTCGAGGTTGAGCGTGTTCAGCGTCCGCGCGACGGAGGCGAGGCTCTCCGCTTCGCGCTGTCGCTTGCGCGCCTCGACGTAGGCGGCCCGCAGCGACTCGTCGGCGCGGCGGCGGTCGATGCTGAGCGCGAGCTGACGCGCGATGCTCAGGCTCAGGTCGATCTCGGACGTGGCGAACTCGTGGCGCGTGTCGTAGTACGTCATGAACTTCCCGATCAGGGTCCCGTTCGCCACGAGGGGAATGAACGCGAGCGCGGCGATCCCCTCGCCCGTGACGACGTTCGTGAGCGGCGCATCGAGACCGGCCGTCAGCACGTCGGGCACGCAGACGGGCTGGGGATTCGGCTCCGTCGGCGCCCACGGCGAGTGGCCCTCGACGGCGCGCCGGTACGCTTCTGACAGACCGCGCCAGCCCACGAAGCGCATGACGCCCGTCGCGTCGGCGAGCAGCAGCGACGCGCGATCGCAGCGGAGGGCGTCGAGCATCGCGTCGAGCGCGGCGTCGGAGACTTCGGTGAGCGAGTCCGCGCGATGCAGCCGCGCGACGAAGCCGTACAGCGCGGCCTGCTCGCGCGCGCGCGACGCGCTGGCGTCAGTGATCATGGGTCGCGATGATTCGTCGTCGCGCACTCGCGCCTCCGGCGGAGAGCTCGATCCTGCGCCCGGCAGGGACTACGTCTCGATCCTACGTCGCGGCAGCGAAATCGCAAGCGTCACGGCGCCCCGGGAGGAAAAGTTTTCTCGTCACCGCACCAGCCGCGTCGCGTCGGCGGCCGGTGTGCAACGGTTTACCTGGCCGGCGACCGCCCGCGTGGTGCAGACTCGTGACCTCGTTTACGATGACGTGCACCGAACGCCGTGGCGCCTGAGGTCTCGAATGTGACGGCACCCCATCGCCTGGGATCGCGCGCGATACCGATCGCCGTCGTCGTCATCGGCTATGTCGTGCTCGGACGACTGGGGCTCTTCGCGGCGTCCGTCCATCCGAGCGCGACGGCCATCTGGCCACCGACGGGACTGGCGCTGGCCGCCCTGCTCATCGCGGGCGTCGACCTCTGGCCCGCCGTCTTCCTCGGGGCGTTCATCACCAACGTCACGGTCAGCGGCGCGGTCGTCCCGTCGCTCGGGATCGCGGTGGGAAACACCGCCGAGGCCCTGATCGGCGCGGTGCTCGTCCGGCGGTTCGCGCATGGCCGCCATGCCTTCAGCGACCCTGCGACCATCTTCCTCTTCTGTCTGCTCGGCGTCGTCGCGAGCGGCGTCAGCGCGACCGTCGGTGTGGTCAGTCTCGCCCTCGCGCCAGGGGCCATGGCGAGCTGGCCGCTGGTCTGGTTGACGTGGTGGCTGGGGGATGCGGCGGGGGCGCTCGTGATCGCGCCGTTGCTCGTCGTGTGGGCGACGCCGGCCCAGCCGCCGGCGCGACGGCACCCCGTCGAGATCCTCGTCTCCGGCGCGGCCGCCGTCCTGGTCGCGGCGGTCGTCTTCGGCGGCGCGGTGAAGTTCGGCGCACCCCACTCGCCGCTCGCCTTCGTGTGTCTGGGGCCGCTCGTGTGGGTGGCCTACCGGTTCGGGCCGCGAGGGGCGACGGTGGGAGTTCTCCTCGTCGGCGCCATCGCCACCGCGGGTACGCTGGCCGGAGCTGGACCGTTTGCCGCCGCGCCTCGCGACGAGTCCCTGCTCCTGCTGCAGGTCTTTCTCGTGACCACCGCGGTGACCGTGCTGCCGCTCGCCGCGCTCGCCGAGGAGCTGGCCCGCCGCGCCGAGCACTCCGCGACGCACGTCGAGCTCTATCGCGACAGCGAGCGCCGGCGGCGAACCGCCGAGGCGTTCCTCGACACGAGCCGTGCGCTCGCGGCGTCGCTTGACGTGGCGCACGTCGCGAACCGCATCGTCGGCGCCGTTCGCGAGCTGCTCGGCGGCACGGTGGCCATCGTCTATCGCGTCACGCCGACGACGGGTGACTACGAGGCGCTCGCCGTGGCCGGCGACGCGGGGCCGCAGTTCACCTTGCCGTTCAGCATCCCGGCGGGGACGGGCACGATCGGGCTGGCCGTGCGCGAGCGCCGCGCCGTGGTCACGCCCGATCTGCTCGCCGATTCGCGCATCGTCATCCCGCCCGATCTCAAGCACCGCGTCCGGAACGCGCCCCACCGTGCGGTGCTGGCCGTCCCGCTCCTCGCCGATGGTGAGCCGGTGGGCGCCTTTCTCGTCGGTGACCACGCCGGTCGTGCCTTCAGCGAGGACGAGATCGTGCTGGCGGAGGCGTTCGCGCAGCACGCCGCCCTCGCCATCGCGAACGCGCGCCGCTTCGAGGAGTCGCGCGAGAAGGAGCAGGATCTCACCGACTTCTTCGAGAACGCCGCGGTCGGCCTGCACTGGGTGGGCCCGGACGGCACGATCCTGCGCGCGAATCGCGCCGAGCTCGAGATGCTCGGCTACGCGGCCGACGAGTACGTCGGACGGAACATCGCGGAGTTCCACGCCGACGCCGACACGATCGCGGACATCCTGCGGCGCCTGCGGGGCGGCGAGACGCTCCGGAGCTACCCCGCGCGTCTCCGCGCGCGCGACGGCACGCTCAGGCACGTGGTCATCGACTCGAATGTCCACTGGGTGCGCGGGGAATTCGGGCACACGCGCTGCTTCACGCGCGACGTCACCTCGCTGCGCCACGCCGAGGAGGAGCTGACGCGCCTGCTCGCGGCGGAGCGGGCCGTGCGCGAGGACGCCGAGGCCGCCCGCGCACGTGCGGAAGCGGCGGAGCGCCAGATGGCGACGCTGGGCGACATCGCGCAGTCGATCACGGCGTCGCTCGATCTGGACACCGTCCTGCAGCGCATCGCGCAGGGATCGCAGGAGCTCTGCCGGAGCGACACCGCCGCCATCTTCCTGCGCGAGGCCGATTCCGACGCCGTCGTGCCGCGCTATCGCGTCGGTCCCGCCCTGCGCGTGTACGAGGGACTGCGCATCCAGCCGGGCGAGGGCATCGGCGGCCGCGTGCTCGTGACGCGACGTCCGATCCGCACCGCCGACTACGCGAGCGACGCGCGCGTGCCCGAGGCATTCCACGCCATCGCGCACGAGACGGGCACGACGGCGCTGATGGTCGTGCCCATCATCATCGGCGAGCGCGTGGAGGGCCTCCTCTACATCAGCAATCGCACGCCGCGGGAGTTCACCGAGCAGGACGAGGCCGTCTCCGTGCGGCTGGCCGACCAGGCCGCGGCCGCCATCCGCAACGCGCGCCTCTTCGCCGAGACGGCGCAGGCGCGCACCGACGCCGAGGCGGCGAGCCGGGCCAAGGACGAGTTCGTCGCCATGCTCTCGCACGAGCTGCGCACGCCCCTCAACGCCATCGTGGGCTGGACCCGGATGCTGCGGACGGGGACGCTGGCGGCGGAGGCGGCCGCGAACGCGCTCGACGTGATCGATCGGAATGCGGCCGCGCAGGTGCAGCTCGTGGAGGACCTGCTCGACGTCTCGCGGATCGTGGCCGGAACGCTGCACGTCGAGGCCCGGCCGATCAAGCTCGCTCCCGTGCTGGCCGCCGCCCTCGATGCCGTCCGCCCCGCCGCCGATCGCAAGGGCGTCCGCCTCTCCGCTCACGTCGCGCCGACGATCGACGGCGTCGTCGGCGATCCCGGCCGATTGCAGCAGGTGTTCTGGAACCTGCTCGTGAACGCGGTGAAGTTCACGCCGCGCGGCGGACTGGTCGAGGTGACCGCGCTGGCCGACGATGCGTCGGTGTGGATCTCGGTGCGCGACACCGGCTGCGGCATCGACCGGGCGGTGCTCCCGCACATCTTCGAGCGATTCCGGCAGGCGGACAGCTCCACCACGCGAGAGCACGGCGGGCTCGGACTCGGTCTCGCGCTCGTGAAGCATCTCGTGGAGCGACACGGCGGCACCGTCACCGCGCACAGCGACGGGCGCGACAAGGGCTCGGCGTTCACGGTGACCCTCGCCCACACCCGCGCGGACGACCTCCAGCGCCGTTCGCTCTCGATGCCGGCCGCCGCGAGAAGCGATCAGCTTCTCGGGGTCACGGTGATGGCGGTGGACGATCAGGACGACGCGCGGGAGCTCTGCGCCCGCGTGCTGGCGGAGCACCGTGCTTCGGTCATCACCGCGGCGTCCGTGGCCGACGCGATCACCCAGCTGGACGCGGTGAAGCCGGACGTGATCATCGCGGACATCGCCATGCCGGGCGAGGATGGCTTCGCCCTCGTCCGCCGCGTGCGCGCCCACGAAGCGGGGCGCGCGCGCCGCGCCGTCGTCGTGGCGCTCACCGCGTACGTCGGCGCCGAGGACCGCGCGCGCATCCGCGCCGCAGGCTTCGACGCCCACGTCCCGAAGCCGCTCGACGCCGATGACCTCGTCCGGACGATCCGCTCGCTGCTCGACGCTCGGTGAGGCGGTTCATGATCCTCCCTGCAGGTGGGGTACACTCGCCGCGCTGCCGACGACGTTCGTGCGCCCGCTCCAAAGCATCCCATCGACGAGGAGGACCGACGTGAGCATGAACGGCGATCGAGCGAGACGTAGCGCGGTGGTGCCGCGGGCCGTGCGCGCAGGCCTGGTCGCGGGGCTGGCCGTCATGGTGACGGTGGGCTGCGCGCGGAAGAGCGTCGAGCAGGTGAACTGGGCGCCCGGCGCTGTTCCGCGTCCCGAGCTGATCGTGGTGAACGACTTCGCCACCGGCCACAACGACGTCACGCTCGACGGCGCGATCGGCTCGCGGCTCACGCGGATGGTGCGCGACAAGCCGGCGTCGGAGGAGGAGATCGCCCTCGCCCACGCGGTCGCTCGGACCCTGACCGAGAACCTCGTGAAGGAGATCTCGAAGCTCGGCATTCCGGCC
>JBKPPN010000252.1:0-3189 GCA_046733575.1 Candidatus Methylomirabilota bacterium
CGTCCACCCGGTGCCGCAGCGCCGCGACCTCGGCCCGCGTGCGGCCGCGGACCAGCGCCGTCATCATCGACGCGGCGGCCTGCGAGATCGAGCAGCCGCGACCGGTGAATCGCGCGTCCGCCACCCGGTCGCCGTCGAGCGCCACGGTCACGGCGACCTCGTCGCCGCACAGCGGGTTGCGCGCCGCGCCCGACGCGCTCGGCCGCTCGACCTCGCCCTTGTTCCGCGGGCGGCGGTAGTGGTCGAGGATCAGCTCCTGGTACAGCGCGGCGATCTGCGCCGGCGAGCGGCCGCCGCCGCCGCCGCCGCCTGGCTCGCCGGACGCGGGGCGCTTGCCGCCGTCAGGGAGCGGCATCGCCGCCCGGGGAGAACAGCTCGCGCGCCCGCTCCAGGCCACGCGCGAGCGCCTCGACGTCGGACGCGTCGCTGTACACGTAGAACGACGCCCGCGCCGTCGCCGTGACGCCGAGCCGCCGCATCAGCGGCTGCGCGCAGTGGTGGCCGGCGCGGACGCAGACGCCCTCGCCGTCGAGCACCGTCGCCAGGTCGTGCGGGTGCACCTCGGTGCCGTCGGGCGTGCGCATCGTGAAGCTGACGACGCCGCTCCGCTCCGCCGGCGGCGGGCCGTAGACGCGCACGCCGCCGATCGCCGCCAGCCGCTCGCTGGCGAGCGCGACGAGCCGCTGCTCGTGCGCGCGCACGGCGTCCATGCCGATCGCGTCCAGGTAGTCGCAGGCCGCCGCCAGGCCCACGGCGCCTTCGACGTTCGGAGTGCCCGCCTCGAACTTGTGCGGCAGCACGTTCCACGTGCTGTCCTCGTCGCCCACGACCTCGATCATGTCGCCGCCGAACTGGTACGGCGGCATCGCCTCCAGCACCGCGCGCCGGCCGGCGAGCCCGCCGATGCCGGTGGGCCCGAGCATCTTGTGGCCGCTGAACGCGTAGACGTCGACGCCGAGCGCGTCGAAGTCGACGGCGAGGTGCGGCGCGCCCTGCGCGCCGTCGCAGACGACGAGCGCGTGCGGCGCGCGCTCGCGGGCGAGGGCGGCGATCCGCCGCACCGGGTTGATCGTGCCGAGCGCGTTCGAGACGTGGTTGAAGGCGACGACGCGCGTCCGCGGTCCGAGGAGCGAGGCGAGGCAGTCGAGGTCGACGCGCCCCTCGGGCGTCAGCTCGCAGATGCGCAGCCGCGCCCCGCGCTCGCGCGCGAGCTGCTGCCACGGGATGAAGTTGGCGTGGTGCTCCATCCCCGTGACGACGACCTCGTCGCCCGCCCCGACGTTGGCGCGACCCCAGCTCGACGCGACGAGGTTGAGCGCCTCGGTGGTGCCGCGCGTGAAGACGAGGCAGCTCGCGTCGGCGACGCCGAGGAAGCGCGCCACCCGCGCGCGCGCGCCGTGGTACGCCTCGGTGGCGCGGACCGAGAGCTCGTACGCGCCGCGGTGCGGGTTGGCGTTGCTCGTCTCGTAGTAGCGCCGGATCGCGTCGAGCACCGCGCGCGGCTTCTGCGACGTCGCGGCGGAATCCAGGTAGTGGAGCGCCGGACTCGCCGCGAGCAGGGGAAAGTCGGAACGCGGGGCGGCCTGAGCGTCGCGCACCGAAGGCCGCGCGGCACTCGCCGAAGCGAGCCGCTCCTCTCCCGGCGCTCGGCGCTCGGCGTCCTCGGCGTGCGGCGTCCGTACGCTCACTGCTCGGCCCTCGGGTGCGGGAGCCTGACCCATACGTCCTCGTCCTCGACCTTCACCTCGTACACCGGCAGGTCGTCCGTCGCCGGCCCGTCGAGCACGGCGCCCGTGCGGCAGTCGAACCGCGCGCCGTGCCACACGCACTCCACCGCGCCCTCCGCCCCGTGCAGCTCGCCGGCCGAGATCGGGAATCCCTGGTGCGGGCAGACGTCGCTGACGGCGCGGACCTCGCCCTGGCCGAGGTTGACGAGGCAGAGGCGAACCTGGCCCGCCTCCACGGCGTGCAGCTCGCCCTCGGGGACGTCGCGGAGCGACGCGACGCGAATGAACCCGGTACTCATCTCGATTTCGCGAGCCGGGCGTCGGGAGTCCGGAGTCGACGAACCGCCTCGGGACGTCCCGCGCGGCACGCAGCGACTCCCGACACCCGAGTCCCGGCTCCCGTCCTCATTCCGTCGACACCGGCGCGGCGTCCTTCTTCACCAGCGCCGCCCGCATCGTGTGCCACGCCAGGCTCGCGCACTTCACCCGCGCCGGAAAGCGCGACACGCCCGAGAACGCGGCCAGCCGGCCCAGCGACTCGCGCTCGGCGGCGACGTCGAGCTTGCCCGTCACGAGGTCGTGGAAGCGCGCGAACGCCCGCTCCGCCTCGGCCCGCGTCTTCCCCTTCACCTCGCCCGTCATCAGCGACGCCGACGCCTTCGAGATCGCGCACCCCGACCCGACGAAGCTCACGTCGGCGATCGTGTCGCCGTCCATCTTCAGCCAGACGGTGAGCTGGTCGCCGCAGAGCGGGTTCCGCCCCTCGGCGTGCCGGTCCGCCCCCGCCAGCTCGCCGTAGTTCCGCGGCCGGCGGTTGTGGTCGAGGATGAGGGACTGGTAGAGGGCGTTGAGATCTGTCATGAGGGGCGAGAGACCGAGGGCTGAGACCTGCAGGGACTAGGGGCTTGGGGTTAGGGGCTAGCGTGAAAACCCTAGCCCCTAGCCCCTAACCCCGAACCCCTGCTCGTCTCACACCTCCACGTCCGTGAAGCGAGCCAGGGTGAGAGCCTCGAGCTCGTCCCTCACCTCTGCCAGCTCGATCGTCTCCAGCACGTCCGCCGCGAACGCGTAGGTCAGCAGCCGGCGCGCCTGGTCGCGGTTGACGCCGCGGCTCTTCATGTAGAAGAGCGCCGTCTCGTCGAGCCGGCCGACGGTCGCGCCGTGCGTGCACTTCACGTCGTCGGCGAAGATCTCGAGCTGGGGCTTCGTGTCGACGTGGGCGCGGTCGGAGAGCAGGAGGTTGTTGTTCGACTGCTTGCCGTCGGTCTTCTGCGCGATCGGGTGGACGTACACCTTGCCGTTGAACACGCCGCGCGACGACCCGTCGAGGATCCCCTTGTAGACCTCGCGGCTGAAGCAGTTCGGCTGCGCGTGCTCGATCCGCGTCTGGTGGTCGACGTGCTGCTCGCCGTCCACCATGTACAGCCCGTTGAGCGTCGACCCGCACCCCTCGCCGGCGAGC
>JBKPPN010000253.1:0-4081 GCA_046733575.1 Candidatus Methylomirabilota bacterium
GGCTGGAGCGGGATCCACCACTTCGGCTTCGAGGTGGAGGACATGGCCATGATCCAGGAGAAGCTCGCCGCCGCCGGCTCGGAGCCCCGTCACGACATCAACACGGCCCTCGGCGTCGGCACCGGCCACACACACGGCAACGTCGAGATCAAGTACGTCGCCCCCGACGGCGTCACCGTCGACGTCTCCGAGACCGGCTGGGTCGGCACCGACGGCGACTACAAGTAGCGCAAACGGGGGGCCGTCGAGGCCCCCCGTTCACTGAACCGCCGGCATCACCTCGCGCGCGAAGCGCTTCATGGATCCCAGCACCTTGTCCTGCGGGACGTCGCCGAACCAGAAGCTGCAGTTGAAGTGGTCGATCTTCATCGCCGCCTGTAGCCGTCGGATCTGCTCGATGCACACGTCGGGCGTGCCGATCACCGAGTAGGTGTCGAGGAACTCTTCCGTGCTGGGCTCCGTCGGCGGCGGCACCGGGATCGCCCGGCCCTTCTCGACCTGCTCGTAACCGCCACGCAGGCTCAGCGTGACCCGCATGTTCCACCGCGCCTGCTCCGAGATGGCGCGCGCCTCCGCGGCGCTCTCCGCGACGTACACGGGGCGCTGGATCCCGACGTGCAGCGGCTGCACCGGCCGGTACGTCGCGACGTGCCGGTCGAACGCCTCGCGGAACTCGCGCAGCCGCTCGAGCGGGACGCCGTTGCCGCCCGAGAGCAGGTTGAAGCCGCGGCGCACCGTCGACTCCACCGACTCCAGGCTCTGCGCCACGACCCAGATGGGCGGATGCGGATGCTGGACGGCATGCGGGAACACCGTCGTCTCGGGGATCTGGTAGTGCGTGCCCTCGTACGTGAACGGCTTGCCCGCGAGCGCGAGCAGGATGATGTCGACCGCTTCCTCCCACCGCGTCCGGCTCTCGCCCAGATCGACACCGAGACGCTCGAACTCGTAGCGCTGATACCCGCGTCCGAGCCCCACGTCGAGTCGACCGTTCGTGAGCAGATCGACGGTCGCGATCTCCTCGGCGATCACGAGCGGATGGTGGAGCGGCACCACGATGACGGCGGTGCCGACGCGGATCGTCCGCGTCTTGCTGGCGAGGTGCAGCGCGTACATCAGCGGTCGCGCCAGCAGTCCGTACGTGGAGAAGTGATGCTCGGCCAGCCACATGTTGCGGAAGCCGAGCTCCTCCGCGAGCTGCGTGATCTCCACGCCGCGCTCGTAGATCGTCTCCGACGACTGCGCGGACGGCGTCTGCAAGAGAAGGAACGTCCCGAATTGCATGCGTGCGCTCTCCCGGACTACCGGAATCGTGGAATGACCTTCTCCGCGAACAGCTCGAGTGTCTTCAGGCACCGGTCCCGCTCCAGGATGCCCTGCCCGAAGAGGAGGAACATCTCCTCGAAGGCGACGTGGCGGCTGGCGTCCTCGATCATGCGGCTGACGGTGTCGGCGTCGCCGATGAGCAGTGGCGGCCGGCCCTGGCCGAAGGGCGTGGACCACGTGTCCCACATCCAGAGGCAGTCCTCGGCCCACGCCTCGGCCTCGCTCTTCGTGTCGGCGAGCACGAGGTAGCCGCCCCACGCCGCCTCGTCGCCGCGCGCGACGATCCGTCCGTGCGCTTCGGCCGTTTCGCGGTACGTCGTCCACAGCGTCTCGCAGAAGTCCATGTCGCCCGACATGACGATCGGCTTGCCGCCCTCGCGCGCCCAGTAGAGCGACGTCTGCATGCTGTGCGTGAAGCCCGAGTACACGGGGATCGGGTTCTGGAGCGGGCGCGGCGCGATGCCCACCTCGCGGATCGTGCCGTCGGGGTCGACACCGCGGCCGTACGTCAGATAGACCCCGTGCTCGTGGGGCTGGCGCTGCCCGGCGGGCGGGAACGACCAGTACTTGCCCTTGAACGCGAAGGTGTCGTGCGTCCACGCCGTCTTGATGATGGTGACGCACTCCTCGAACAGCTCGCGGTTCATCCGGTCCTCGTCCGTCTTGCGGTTCCACGGACCGGTGGACTTCACGCCGGGGACGGCGACGTAGTTCTCGAACCAGCGCGCCTGGTAGCCGCGGACGAACGCCACGTTGAGGCGACCGTCGAGCAGGTGATCGAGGGTGGCCGCGTGCTCGGCCACCCGGAGCGGATTGTGCGTGGGCAGCACGTAGCCGAACTGGTTGATGCGCAGGCGCGGCGCGTGCTGCCCGAGGAACATCGCCATGAGCCCGGGATCCTGACCGAGCTCGAAACCCTCGATCTGCAGGTGATGCTCGGGAATGCCGATGCCGGACCAGCCCCCGGCGTCGCAGGTGCGCGCGTACTCGGCGATCTCGTCCAGCATGCGTCGATAGAGCCGCGCGTCCTTGCCCGCCATGCCGCGCTCGAGCTCGTGACGCCGCCCGATCGTCACGTACATGAAGGCGTGGAAGTCCATGCCTCAGCCTGCGTGCGCGGCCGCGCGTCGCTTCAGCTCGTCCTCCGAGACGTCCTCCACGTGTGTGGCCACGTTCCAGACGTGACCGAACGGGTCCTCCAGCGTGGCGCTGCGGTCGCCGTAGAACTGATCCTGCACGGGCCGGATGACCTTCGCGCCCGCCGCGGTGGCGCGTGCGGTGAATCCGTCCACGTCCTCGACGTAGAGATGGATGAACACGGGCGTGCCCCCGACCGCCCGCGGGCTGCGCGCACCGTGATCGGGGAACTCATCGGCGAGCATCACGCGCGAGTCGCCGATGCGGATCTCGGCGTGACCGATGTGGCCCTTGGGATCGACGAAGCGCATCAGCTCGGTGGCGCCGAACGCCTTGACGTAGAAATCGATGGCGCGCGCGGCGCCTGACGTGATGAGGTACGGGGTGACGGTCGCGTAGCCCTCGGGGATCGGACGGACCTTGGGACTCATGCAACAAACTCCACCTGCGCGCTCATGGCGACCGTGCCCTCGGGCGTCACCGCCCACACCTCGGCCCCGCGACCGTCCGCGGTGGGACGACCGCGCAGCTCGAAGGGCGACGTGTCGAAGAGCGGAGCGCGCGCTTGCGTCGTGTAGGTGCGGAACGTCGCGCCCGGATTCGAGTCGCGCGCGAAGTCGATGAGGAGCGTCGAGGTGAGCGGACCGTGCACGACGAGGCCGGGATAGCCCTCGACGTCCATCGCCCAGGGACGATCGTAGTGAATGCGGTGACTGTTGAACGTCAGCGCGGAGAACCGGAACAGCAGCACCTCGTCGGGCGTGATCGTGCGACGCCACGGCACGTCCGTCGGCGCCGGCTCGCGGCGCGGCGCCTGGTTGCGCTCGCCCGCCTTGACCTCTTCGCGGAACACCGTGCGCCGCTCCTCCTCGATGGCGAGGCCGCGCGGGCCATGGACGCGATTGACGAGCGTGGCGAACACCAGCGTGCCCGTCCCGCCCGACTTCACCGAGATGTCGGCGAGCTCGGTCTCGCGCCGCACCGTGTCGCCGATGCGGATCGGAGCCACGAAGCGCAAGCGCTCGCCCGCGAACATCCGTCGCGGCAACGGCATCGGCGGCACCACGCCGGCGTCGATGGGCGAGCCGTCGGGGCGCAGGTCGGCGCCGCGGTGCTGCGGCAGGAAGTACAGGATGTGCCAGCCCGGCGGCAACGCGTCGCCGTCCTTGAACTCCAGCTCGGGACGCGCGAACGCCAGCCGCAGCAGGTTGGCGGGGCCAGGGGTGACGACGTCGTTGCTTTCCTGCCGACGTCCGATGTGCGAGCGGAGAGCGTCGAGGTCGAGCGCGAGAGTGGCCGTCATGGCTGGATTATAATCGGCGCTCGATCCCGCGCCGGGCGAGGAGCCTTCGATGGACACTGGACTGCGTGGAAAGGTGGCGATGGTGTCGGGCGCGAGCAAGGGCATCGGCCGGGCCATCGCCGAGAAGCTCGCCGCCGAGGGCGCGAACCTCTCGGTCGCGGCACGCAGCCACGACGAGCTGCACGCGCTGGCCAAGGAGCTCGAGACCCGGCACGGCGTCGCGTGTCTCGCCGTCCCCGCGGACCTGACCAGCGTCGACGCCATCCGGAGCTGGACGCAGGCGACGGTCGATCGTTTCGGCGGTCTCGACATCCT
>JBKPPN010000254.1:0-4562 GCA_046733575.1 Candidatus Methylomirabilota bacterium
GCGGGGCCGTTCGACGGGACGCCGTTCCGTGTGCTGTCGGAGGCGGCGTGGGATTACGTCGTGAACACGAATCTCAAGGCCGTCCTGGTGGCGACGCAGCGAGTCGTGGCCGGAATGGAGCGGCTGGGCTGGGGGCGTGTCGTCAACATCGGGGCGACGTCGGGATTCGTGCGGTCGCATTCGGTGTACGGGCTGGCGAAGGCGGCGCTCCTCCATCTCACCGAGAGCCTCGCGCTCGAGCTGGCGCCGGCGATCACCGTGAATGCCGTCGTGCCGAGTCAGATCGCGAGCGCGCGCACGGACGGGATGCCGGCATACAAGGCGTCCGCCATCGCGGGAACGCCGCTGGGGCGGCTCGTCACGGAGGACGAGATCGCGCGCATGGTCCGGCTCGTGTGCTCGTCCGCGTTCGACTTCGTCACCGGGCGCGCCATCGTCATGGACGGTGGGCGCGCGTTGCCGACGTTTCCGTCACTCACCCTCACGCCCGACGTCTGAGAGGTTCGCCATGGCGCTGTCGTCCGTGATCGCTGCGCTCGATCTGCTCGATGCCGCCACGGCGAGCGGCGCCGCCGTCGCCGACGCCGTCCGCGCGCGCGGCATCGCCAGCGTGGAGGTGAAGCAGTTCAAGGGGGCCAAGGGCAGCACCGACTTCGTCCGCGTGACCGTGCCCGGCACGCGCGGACGGCTCGCGGGCGGCACCGCGCCGACCCTCGGCATCGTGGGTCGTCTCGGCGGCCTCGGCGCGCGTCCGGAGAAGATCGGCCTCGTCTCCGACGGCGACGGCGCGGTGACCGCGGTGGCGTGCGCGCTCGAGCTCGGACGTCTGGCCGCCGTCGGCGACCGACTCCCGGGCGACGTGCTGATCTCGACGCACATCTGTCCCGACGCGCCGACGCGCCCGCATCCCGTCGTGACCATGATGGACTCGCCCGTCGACATGCCGACGCTCAACCGCGAGGAGGTGCGCCCGGAGATGGAGGCCATCCTCAGCGTCGACACCACGCGGGGCAACCGCGTCGTCAACGCGCGGGGCTTCGCCATCTCGGCGACGGTCAAGGAGGGCTGGATCCTGCGCATCGCGGATGACCTGCTCACGATCCAGCAGCACGTGACGGGCCGCATGCCCGTGGTGCTGCCCATCACCACGCAGGACATCACGCCGTACGGCAACGACCTCGTGCACGTGAACTCGATCCTGCAGCCTGCCACGGCCACCGCGGCGCCCGTGGTCGGCGTCGCGCTCACCGCGGAGGTCGCCATCCCCGGCTCGGCCACGGGCGCCTCGCAGCCGGTGGACATCGAGCTCGCCGTGCGCTTCTGCCTCGAAGTCGCAAAGGCGTTCGGGAAGGGCGAGTGCCGCTTCTACGATCCCGCCGAGTGGGCCATCATCCAGCGACGGTACGGGTCGCTGACGTTGCTTCAGACGCTCGGACGCGACTGACCGGACATGAGGGGCCTCGACGGCCCCCCATGCCCCCCACCAGGCTCGGAGGCGGCGCGGCCACGCCGCGCCGCCCCTCGGGTTACGTCGCCGAAGCTGCGGTGCCACGCGCCGAGGTCGAGGCGGTCGCCGGCGGCGAGCCAGCGCGGCTCGGTCGACCGCTCGAAGACCTTCACCCGTCGCGCGCCGACGACGCGTGCGACGTCGTCCTCCACGCGCAGGAGCGTGCCCTCCTCGATACCGAGCACGGGCTGCGCCCACACCGTGTGGAACTCGCGGATGCGCTCGTCGCGCGTCTCGCTCCCCGGCGCCATGGCGGGATCGATCTCGAGGAAGTGCGGATTGACGTTGAAGGGGACGAGCGCGAGCGCGTCGAAGGCGTCGAGGCCCACGACGTTCCAGTCGTTGGTGGTCAGGATGTTCACGCCCGCGACGTTGGACCCGGCGCTCGCGCCCATGTACGGCATGCCCGCGCGTACGCGGTCGCGGATCGGCGCGAGCAGCCCGGCGGCACGCAGACGTAGCAGCAGGGCGTAGGTGTTGCCGCCGCCGACGAACAGCGCGTCGGCTTGCGAGAGCACGGTGAGAGGCGCGCGATCCCAGCGCAGGTGCAACACCTCGATGCCCGCGCCCTGCGGCGGTGCGGGGGCGAGCGCGTCCTGCGCGCGGGCGTGATAGGCGACCTCGTCGTACAGGTTCGCCGCGGTGACGAAGGCCACGCGCTTGGCCGCGCCGAGGAAGTCACGGACCTCGGCCATGCAGTGACCGAGAAACGGTCGCCCGCTGTTGCTGATCAGGAGCGCGCGGATCTCGTGCTCCTCACAGGAAGCGCCGGCCGGTGCGCTCGTCCGGCACGTCGAGCCCGAGGCCGACGATCTTCGCGTCGACGTACGTCTTGTACGCGGTGCGGATCTCGGCGTTGCCCACGGACTTCAGGCCCCACTGGATGAACTTCGGCACATTGGGCGAGTCCGAGCGCCCGAACATGTCGAGCGCGGCGGGATACCACTTCCCGAGCAGGTGCTGGGCGAGGGCGCGGCCGCGCCCGTCGCCGCACACCTGCTGGAGGAAGTAGTAGCCCATCTCGGAGTGGCCGAGCTCGTCGCGCTCCACGGTCGCGGCCATCTTGCGGAGGGGTAGATAGCTCGACTCGCGCCAGTCGCGGGAGTGGAAGGCGCCGTTCAGGTCCACGAAGAAGTGGAACATCGCGTCGTCGGCCCACGTCTCGCGCGGCAGGTGAAAGGCGTAGTGCGCGTAGGGGACGTCGCGCAGGGCGAAGCTCCGGTCCAGGCCGACGGCGAGCCGGTGGAACATGATCCCGTGCTTGAGCTCCTCGGCCAGGTACTCGGCCTTGAGGAGCTTCGCCTCCTCGCCGGGGTAGAGCGTCTCCGCCACGTCCAGACAGCTCGCCATCAGGCCGAGGAAGCTCTTGTTGCCCGCCCGCTCGCCCTCGTGGCGCAGCATCCGGATCAGCAGGCTCTTGTACTCCTCGGGAAGCGGGTCGTCCTCGTCGAAGCGGTGCTCGGGCCGAGTGACGGAGCAGGCGAGGGCGGGCAGCGGATCGCCCTGCGCGTACACGCGACGCCAGAACGGCCAGAGCCCCGTGCGCCCGCGGGGCTCGATCTCGTCCATCACGGCTCCGTCGCGTCCCGCGTCGCTCATCGCGTCTCTCCCCCGCGGCGCTGCGCCGCGTCCCAGCGTCCGGCATCGATCGCGCGGGCCCGCTCTCGCTGGTGACCGCAGGCACAGCCGAGCAACCCGGTGGCGTAGAGATCGAACTGTCGCTCCACGAGCTCGGCCGCCATCCCGGGCAAGAGCTTGTCGCCCACGTTGCCGACGATCGCCCCGCACGAGGCGCACAGCAGCCGGTAGTACGTTCCGTACGTCGCGGGTCGATCGAGCGTGATGCCGACCCCCGCGTACGCGGTGCGAATCTCCTCGACGATGTCGCTCATGCCTGGCCCGCCAGCTTGCGCGTGATGTCGTCGCGCAGCGCCTTCTTGGAGATCTTGCCCACCGCCGTGGTCGGGAATCGCTCGACGATCTCCAGGCGCTCGGGCAGCTTGAAGCGCGCGATGCGCCGCTCGCCGAGGAAGCGGTTCAGGGCCTCCAGCGTGAGCGTCGCGCCGTCGCGGACCGTCGCATACGCGCAGGCGCGCTCCCCCATGACGGGATCCGGCATGGCGACGACCGCCGCGTTCAGCACGGCGGGATGCGCGAGGATCAGGTTCTCGATCTCCTCCGCGCTGATCTTCTCGCCGCCCCGGTTGATGAGGTCCTTCTTGCGTCCCTCGACGATGAGATTGCCGCCGGGATGCTGCCGCACCAGGTCGCCGGTGCGGTAGTAGCCGTCGTCCGTGAAGGCGACGCGATTGTGCTCGGCCGCGCGGTAGTAGCCGCGGATCGTGTACGGGCCGCGACAGAGCAGCTCGCCGATCTCTCCGGGCGCCACGTCGCGCCCGTCGTCGTCCACCACGCGGATCTCGTCGCCCGGCGACATCGGACGGCCCTGCGTCGTGACGATGACGTCGTCGGGATCGTCGCGTCGCGTGCAGCAGAGCAGGCCCTCCGCCATCCCGAGCACCTGCACCAGCACCGGCCCGAAGGTGTCGACCACGGCGCGCGCGGGCTCGGGATTGAGTCGCGACCCGCCCACCGCCATCGTGCGAATGGAGCTCAGGTCGTAGGCGCCGCGGCGGGGATGGTTGAGCCAGGTGATGACCGAGGCGGGCACCGCGGGGATCCACGTGACCCGCTCGGAGGCGACCAGGCCGAACGTCGTCTCGGCGTCGGGCGACGGCGCGAGGACGACGCGCGCCCCACGCAGCAACGCGCCCTGGATGCCGGGGCAGGCGAGGGGAAAGTTGTGAGCGATGGGAACGCCGATCAGGATGACGCCGTCGTCACCGAGCTCGGTGGCGTCGGCGAACGCGAGCGAGTTGTAGAGGTAGTCGTCGTGGGTGCGCGGGATGACCTTCGGCAGCCCGGTGGTGCCGCCCGAGAGCTGGAACACCGCTGATGCGGCGGGCTCGGGCCGCAGGCGCTGGAGGCGGTCCGCACTCCAGGTCTCCTCCGACGGATCATCGAGCAGGTCGCCGAGCAGCGTCATCCCCTTGCC
>JBKPPN010000255.1:0-7744 GCA_046733575.1 Candidatus Methylomirabilota bacterium
GTGTGGCTTCCGCATCGTCGGCGTGTACCGGCAGCACGGGAAGCTGGACGGTGCGTGGCGAGACTGCGTGATCGTGGAGCGTCTCCTCGACGGCGGCGCGGAGCACGCGCGGTCGCTCCAGAGTCGTCCGAGCGAGATCGGCCGGCCCGCGGCCGCGCCGGAGGTGCCGCATCCCTGACCGCGGCCATCCACGCCCGACGCTCGGCCGCCGCGTCGTGGCCGAGGCGGTCGGAACGTCGTTGCTGCTCGCCACGGTGGTCGGCTCGGGAATCATGGGCGAGCGACTGGCCGGCGGAAACGTGGCCGTTGCGCTGCTCGCCAACACGCTGGCGACCGGCGCGGGCCTCGTGGCGCTGATCCTGACCTTCGGGCCCATCTCGGGTGCGCACTTCAATCCCGCGGTGACCCTCGCCGACGCCTCGCAGCGCGGGGTTGCCTGGCGCGACGTCCTGCCGTACCTGCTCGCGCAGGTGGTCGGCGCGTTCGCCGGTGTCGCCGGCGCGCACGTCATGTTCGGCGAGCCGCTGTTCTCGGCGTCGCACCACGCGCGCGCCGGCGGTGCTCAGGCATTCAGCGAGTTCGTCGCCACGTTCGGCCTGCTCGCGGTCATCTGGGGGTGCGCGCGCACTCGATCGACCGTCGTGCCGTTCGCGGTCGGCGCCTACATCACCGCCGCGTACTGGTTCACGGCCTCCACCTCGTTCGCCAACCCGGCGGTCACGCTTGCGCGATCGGCGACCGACACATTTGCCGGAATCCGGCCGGCAGACGCACCGGCCTTCATCCTTGCGCAACTCGTCGGGGCCGGCTCCGCCACCGCGCTCTTCCGATGGCTCGTCCCGTCGCTTCCTGCGTACGCGGATACCGTCGTCATGCGGTCCGCCGACGAAGGGGAACCGGGCGGTACGGTGAGCGCAACTGACCCCGACGCTCCGGTCTCGGCGCCCACACGCCTGCGAGGGTGACGGCGGCGACGCGCGTCGGATCATCGAGACGTTCCTCGCGCGCGCTCCGCCGGCACACGCGGGTGCGTTCAGCTCGTGAAGAAGTGCGGGACGGAGGGGACTCGTTGCGCCGACGATCCTGCTGGGAGGCGGCGGTCATCCGGTGGGGATCGCGGCCGACTCGTTCCAGTAGGGGCGGCCGTCCGCATGGTGGTAGATCATCCCGAACCGTTCGACCTGCGACACTCTCCCGTGCCGCCCGCGGTGACTTCTACCTGGAGGGGCTAGCCATGACGTCGAGAGCTCGGTGGTCGGTGTTCGCCACGGTGATCGGCTTGACGTTCGGATGCATCGCGAGCACGACGGCACAGTCGAGCGACATGACGTTCTTCATCACGAGCACTGGCCCGGGTAAGGGCGGCGATCTGGGCGGCCTTGCCGGCGCCGACAAGCATTGTCAGACGCTCGCTCAGTCGGCCGGGGCCAGCGCGCACACGTGGCGCGCCTATCTCTCGACGCAGGCCGAGGGAGGCCAGGCGGCCGTGAACGCGCGTGATCGCATCGGCAAGGGGCCGTGGAAGAATGCCAGGGGCGAGACGATCGCCACCGCCGTGGACGACCTGCACAGCGCCGGCAACAAGCTGAACAAGCAGACCGCGCTCACCGAGAAGGGGCAGCCCGTCAACGGTCGCGGCGATCAGCCCAACCAGCACGACATCCTCACCGGCTCGCAACCGGACGGCACCGCCTTCGCGCCGGGCGAGGATCGGACCTGCAGGAACTGGACGAGCAGCGCCGAGGGCGCGGCGATGGTCGGGCATCACGACCGTCAAGGGCTCCGCGACGACGAGCCGTCGCGATCATGGAATTCGTCGCACCTCTCGAGCGGGCGGGGTGGCGGCTGCAGTCAGGACGCGCTGCGGAGCACCGGCGGTGCCGGGCTGTTCTATTGCTTCGCCGCGCAGTGAGGGTTTCGCGATCGGCCGAGCTGCGCGAACGGGGGATGCCGAGGGCCTTCATGCGATACGCGAGCGTGGTCGGCTCGAAACCAGGCAGGTCGGCCGCGCCGCCGCATCCATCGGCGCAATGTGGCCGCACGTCCGCGTGACACTCGCCTGACGTCGCGCGACAGACGAGATCGGGTGTGGCCATCGCGTGGTGCTCGCGCCCCGTCACGCGAGGATGACGCCGACGATCGGGGCGCGAGCCCGGACACGGGCATTCGCGATTCGTGTCGGTGACGGTGGAGCGCGCGGTGTGGCCGACTCTTGCGGTCGACCGCCATCGATCTGCGGTCGGAGATGCGCACCGCGGGCGGACACGAGCGACTGAAAACATGCACATCGAGGGCGGGGCGGCCGCTCCCCGTCGGTTCCGCCGCGGCGACGCTGGCCGCCGTCGCGGGCGGGGTCCGCGGGTCTCACCGCATCGGAAGATCGCACGGACCGTCACTGCGCCGCCGTCGCCACGACTGGCGGCTTTCGACCACGCAGCCGCAGCAGGACGACGGCAGTGAAGGCGACCGGCAACCAGAACGCCACGAGACGATAGAGCACCGCGGCGGCGAGCCCCTGGGCCGGGGTCAGACCGTGCGCCGCCCAGAACGCGCTGATGATGGTCTCGAAGCTTCCGCCGCCGCCGGGCGCGCCGACGATGGCCGCGCCCGACATGGCGAGGACGAAGCCGATCAGCACCTGGACGACATTCGGCGCCAGCCCGATCGCGAGGAAGGCGAGGTAGAGCGCCG
The DNA here is from genome assembly GCA_046733575.1 of Candidatus Methylomirabilota bacterium. GTDB lineage: Bacteria > Methylomirabilota > Methylomirabilia > Rokubacteriales > CSP1-6 > JBKPPN01. The sequence continues at coordinate 2,692 of JBKPPN010000255.1, forward strand.
CCGTGTCACAGACCACGGCCAGGAACTGCAAGCCGATCATCTTCAGGAAGGCGCGCGGGCGACGGCTGATCAGGCTCTTGCCCTCGTAGTACTCGTCGAAGAACGTCGCGATCGGCGCGTCGGGCCAGTGTCGCCCGACGAGCGAGGCCAGGACGTTCTTGCCGTGGAGCACCGCGGCGACGAAGCGGTGTCGATCCCGCTGCCGTCGATAGATCCAGATCCCGACCACGAGGGCCACTGCGCCGGGACCGAGCACGGTGCCCAGCCGGCCGAGCTGGAGGCTGCCGCGGACGGCGAGGTACGCCAGGCTCACGATCACGAGCACACCGAGCGACGCCGAGTAGGCGAGCGTGTCGATGAGGGCCACCAGCGACGCCTGCCCACTCGGGATTCCGCGCTGGCGGAACGCGTACGTCAGGAACGCGTAGCCGGTCGCACCGGCCGCGGGGAGCAACTGGTGAAGCGACGTGGCGGCGATCCCGGTGGCCCAGAGAAACACAACGGGGGCGCGATAGCCTAGCAGCCGCAACGGTACGGCGTAGACGCCGGCCCGGCATGCGTACACCCCGGCGATCGCCACGGCCGCAACGGCGACCCACCTGAAGTCCGCGCGGCCGACCAGCCGGAATGCCACCACGACGGATTCTCGGTGGCGATAGGCGGCCCAGCCGACCGCCAAGAGCACCAGGAGCCACAGCCAGCTCGTGAGTCGCTTGATGCTCACGACGCGGTCCATGCCGCGTGTTCGCCGCGCGCGGAGAGGCCGGTTCGGATCGGGAGCGGCGACACCGGCGCTTCGCGGTGCATTCACCGGACCGCCTGACGAGCACGCCGACCCGATCGCATCTCTGTAAAGTTGCCAGCCGCGTGTGCTTCGACCTACGCGCGGGCTCGAGCCACCGCGGCGGGAGCGTCACAGCATCGCTGGCAAATTCGATGCACAGATGTGAGACGCCCGCCGAACTGGCGGGGAGAGGAGTACACGATGCGAAATCTGGTCGCGCTGACGGCGGTACTCGTCGCCGGCCTCGCATGGATCGCCGTGCCGGCTCACGCACAGACCCAGTACCCGCCGCCGACCTCGTCACAGTCTGGAGTGTCGCAGCAGCAGCCCGAAACGGCCGCGCAGTACCCGGCGCAGCCGTATCCGGGAACGTCGCAGCAGCAACGACAATCCGGAACGACGGGTCGCTCGGACTCGAACGTCATCGCCAGTCGCTACACGGCGCAGGTCACGGGGCAGGTGACGAATGTTGACCGCCAGTCTGGAAAACTGACGCTCAGAACGATCGACGGTGACGTGAATGCCACGTTCCCGCCCGTTGCCGTGCAGAACGTGCAGCCGGGCGATCGCGTGACGCTCGCCATCGGTCTGCTCGAGACCAACATGCCGTCGGCGTCACCGCGCATGCCGTCCGGCACGTCGAACCTGCCGTCGTCCTCACCGAGCCGCCCGTCGTCCCCGTCGACCACGAGGTGACGAGCGCCAACCGGCGCGATGAACGGGTCGCGTGCGCGACCCGTTCCCGCGGCCGGGGCGACTGCGTCCGGCGCGGGAGCGGCTTCGGAGAAGGCGACGCCGCGCAAGAAAGGAGTGTTCGATGTCTCGATACCTGCTCGTCGAAACGAAGGGCCCCGCCGACGGCGGGGAGTATGCCTTCGAGCTCGGCCGTCAGCTCCGCGAAGCGAAGCACGACGTCACGATCTATCTCCTGCAGGACGCCGCGTTCACGGCGCGGCGGACGTACACAGCGGCCGCCGCGCTCGTGGCGGACGCGCACCGGAACGGCGTGAACCTCCTGGCCGATGCGATCTCGCTGCGCCAGCGCGGCGTGGTCGCCGATCGGGTCGCGAACGGCGTCTCGGTGGCCGAGATGAAAGATCTCGTCGAACTGCTCATGGACCGCTCGGACAAAGCCATCTGGCACTGAGCGGGGAAGGAGGGTGCCATGGCCGATCGAAAGACCCTGCACGTCACGGTGACGGCGGGCCCGTACGGCAACGAGAGCCCGGTGAGCGTCTTCCGGCTCGTCGACGCCGCACTCGACCGCGGCCACAACGTGAACGTGCTCGCGTATGAAGACGCGGTGCTGCTCACCGCCAAGGCGCAGAAGCAGCACGACGACCCGATCTGGACGGACAAGGTGGAGCACCACACCGACGCGGGCAAGGCGCACTCCACCACGGCGGAGTTCGTGGAGCGCTTGCTGCACAAGGGAGCCACCGACCCGAAGTTGAACTGGTACGTCTGAGGGCTGTGCTGTGTGGAACGGGGCGTTCCACAGGGCTATCACATCGAGTCGGTCGTGCACGGCTCGCTCGCGGAGATCTACAAGTGGACCGAGGCCGCCGACAAGAGCGTCCTCGTGTCGGGCCACTAGCGAGGAATCACGATGGCAAAGAAGATTCTCTCCGTGCTGTCGCATCCGGAGTACGGCAATCTCGAGGACAGCGATATCGGGCTGTTCGCATCGGCGTTCGCGCCGGTGGCGGGCTCTCGCATCACGGTGCTGCTCGCCGACGACGCCGTGAACTACGGCGTGCGCGGCCAGCAGGGATCCGGCATCGAGATCGCGGGCGGCAAGGTGCAGCCGGGATTCCTGATCGAGCAGGACATCCGCGCGGTGCAGCAGGCCGACATACCCGTGTATGCGTTCGCGGAGGATCTCGAGGCGCGCGGCATCGCGCCCGCCGACTTGATCGACGGCGTCGCGACGCTGAGTCGCAAGGACTTCGGGCGCTTCATCGATCAATTCGATACCGTCTGGAACTGGTGACCATGACGGAGGCCGCGCGCGACCCGCGCGACGAGCCGGTGGTCGTCGATAACCGCGGGATGCTCTGTGCGCAGGGCATCCTTCGGTTGATGCGCGCGCTCGGACCGCTGCTGCCGGGACAGCTGCTTCGCGTCCTGTCCACCGACGCCGCCGCGGAGGAGGACTATCCCGCGTGGTGCCGGAACACGGGCCACGCGTTTCTCGGGCATCAGCACGCCGACGGCGTGATCGTGAGCCTCATCCGGAAGCGTCGGTGACGCTCGCCGTCATCGTGTCGCGGGGCGAGACGAACAGCCTCGTCCAGGTCGCCACGCTGCTGATGGCCGCCGTGGGTTCGGGCGGCGTCGTGCGCGTGTTCTTTCGCGACGAGGCGATCTTCGGCATCACGCGCGACGGAGCGGCCACGATTCGGTTCTCGGAGGCCTACCGCGGCCGCGAGGCCGCGGTGCGCAGCCGGCTCGCGCAGCAAGGGCTCGACGACGTGCCCGCGCTGTTCGCCCAGGTCAAGGAGGTCGGCGACGCCAAGCTGTGGGCGTGCAGCTCGTCGATGGCGATCTGCGGCGCACGGTCCGACGATTTGCTGCCGGTCATCGACGGCGTGCGCGGGCTCACCGCGTTCCTGCTCGAGGACGTTGCGAACGCCGACCACGTGCTGACCTTCTGACTGCCGCGCCCTGCCATGCGGGAGCGCGCGCGCTTGACGGCGCGACGGATGGAGTGAGACTGAAGATCGAGTTCGACATCCGGGACGCGAGAGGAGCAGATGCCATGCTCACCACCGTCGTCGCGGTCGCGTTGATGTCTGCCCTCGGTCTGTGGGGCGCGCTGGCCGCCGTGGCCGCCGATCAGGATCTCCGCACGCAGGCCCAGGGCGTGTTCAAGCCGCTGCCCATGGCCATGACGAGCGATGAGAATCCGATCACCCCGGACAAGGTCGCACTCGGGCGCCTGCTGTTCTTCGAAACGCGCGTGTCGGTCGACGGCACCGTGAGCTGCTCGCGCTGCCACGAGCCGTCGCTCTATGCCACGGACGCGTTGCCGAAGCCGATCGGCGCCGAGCACCGCGTGAACCCACGAAACTCGCCGACGGTACTGAACGCCGCCCTTCAGATCTCCTCGCACTGGCGCGGCGATCGGAAGAACGTCGAGGACCAGGCGACGAAGGCACTCACGGGGCTCGCCAGCTTCGGCAACCCCAACTTCGACGTCGCGATGGTGCGATTGAAGGCCATCCCCGGCTACGCCGACCTGTTCGCCAAGGCGTTTCCTGGTGAAGCGAACGCGATCACGCCGGAGAACTGGGGGAAGGCGATCGGCGCGTACGAGCGCACGCTCGTGACGCCGTCTCCCTTCGATGCCTACCTCAGCGGTGACGACGGCGCGCTGTCAGCGGACGCCCAGGCCGGTCTGCGCGACTTCATGCAAGCGGGCTGTACGGCGTGCCACAACGGCGCTGGCGTCGGCGGCGCGATGTACCAGAAGTTCGGCGTCGTCGAGGACTACTGGAAGGCGACGGGAAGCAAGCAGGTCGACAAGGGGCGCTTCGACGTCACGAAGAACCCGGCCGACACCTACGTCTTCAAGGTCCCGTCGCTTCGCAACGTGGCGATGACGCCTCCGTACTTCCACGACGGCTCCGTGGCCACCCTCTCGGAGGCGGTCCGCATCATGGCGCGGGTACAGCTGGGAAAGACGTTGAACCCCGGGCAGGTCGCGCACATCGTTGCGTTCCTCGACAGCCTGACCGGGAAACTCCCCGACTCGTTCGTGAACGTCCCCCAGCTTCCCGCCGCCGGATTCGCGGGAACGCCGACGGAACCGGCCGTCGGAGCCGGCGCGCCGCAATCGCCGACGGCCGCGCCTCCGGGCCCGAGCCAGCGCAAGTGACCACGAGGCGCGTCGCGACGACGTGGTGAAGATCAAGCGCGTGTACGACAAGCCCGGCCCTGGCGACGGCGAACGGATCCTGGTGGACCGGCTCTGGCCTCGCGGGTTGAGCAAGCGAGCTGCGGCGGTCGACGAGTGGATCAAGGACGTCGCGCCGTCGCACGAGCTGCGACGGTGGTTCGGCCACGATCCGGCGCGGTGGCGGGAGTTTCGTCGTCGCTACCAGGCCGAGCTGCGACCGCACCGCGACGCTCTCGCCGCCATCGCGCGCAAGGCGAGACGCCGGACGGTGACGCTCGTCTTCGGCGCGCGCGATAGCGAGCATAACGACGCCGTGGTCCTGAAGGCCGCGATCGAACGCCTCGCCCGGCGCAGCACCGTCGTTGCCG
>JBKPPN010000256.1:0-6848 GCA_046733575.1 Candidatus Methylomirabilota bacterium
CATCCGCGATGGCGCCGTCGCGCTCGTCGGCGCCGCCGGAGGTCCACAGCGTCGCCAGACGGTCGGCGAACAGCAGGGCCAGCGCGACGGCGAGCGCGAGCAGCGCGAGCGTCACCTCGAACAGGCCGACCGCCCACCCGAGCCACGGAACGGAGACGACGGGCATGTCGGGGGCGAGAGAGCTGGACTCGTCGGACGACCGGAACAGCGCACGCCCCAGCGCCAGCAGCGCGTTCGCGGTGCGGCCGCCGTCGAGCCACAGCAGCGCGACGGCGACGAACAGCGCGGCGAGCGGTGCGAGCTCGGCCACCAGGCGCGCCCACCACGACAACGGCTCAGACATCCGCGCGAGCATCGCGTCGCGGCGGGCGCGATGTCGCCGGAGCGCGAGCAGCACCACGAGGCCGGCGAGCCCCGAGACGACCACGCTTACCACGCCGAGGATCTCCGGCACCGTGAAGACGGGCCTGACCGCGGACGTGCCGCCACCGACATCCGAGCGCGTGGCCCGCAGCGCGGCCAGCGCGACGACGAGGCCCGCCGTCGCCATGACGGCGGGAGCCCGGGGAGCGGTGGGGCTATGCATGCGCACGTTGGGATGCTACCGCGGACACAGCGGGTGCGGTTTGCCGGCGTCCGAGACGCGAGCGTAGAATCCGCCCGTCGGCACGCCCGTCTGCATCGTCCCTTCATGCCGCAGTCGCGAGCACGCGCGACCGCGCCAGACGCCACCCGCGTGGCGGGAGCGCCATTCATGACGTACGAGTTCGCCACCTACGAGAAGAAGGGCCGCATCGCCGTCGTCACCATCAACCGTCCCGAGCGGATGAACGCCTTGCATCCGCCCGCGAACTTCGAGCTGCACGAGATCTGGAACGATTTCGAGCGCGACCCCGACGCCTGGGTGGGGATCCTGACCGGTGCGGGCGACAAGGCGTTCTCGGCCGGCAACGATCTGCGCTTCACCGCCGAGCACGGACGGGACATGGTGCGCATGGCGGAGAGCGGCTTCGGCGGGATCGCGAACCGCACGACGTGCTGGAAGCCGATCATCGCCGCGGTGAACGGCTACGCGCTGGGCGGCGGGTTCGAGATGGCGCTGGCCTGCGACATCATCGTGGCGGCGGATCACGCGCGCGTCGGACTGCCGGAGCCGCGCGTCGGGCTGATGGCCGGCGCGGGCGGCGTGCACCGTCTGCCGCGGATGATCCCGCAGAAGATCGCCATGGGGTACATCCTCACCGGACGTCACATGACGGCGCAGGAGGCGCACCGTCTGGGCGTCGTCAACGAGGTCGTGCCGCTCGCCGACCTGATGCCGGCGGCGCTCCGGTGGGCGAACGAGATCCTCGAATGTGCACCGCTGTCGATCCGCGCCAGCAAGCAGGCCGCGCTCGCGGGGCTCGGTCACCCGCTCGACATCGCGCTCAACCTCCGCTACACGGAGGCCGAGATCATGCGGCGCTCCGAGGACACCGTCGAGGGCCCGCGCGCCTTTGCCGAGAAGCGCAAGCCGAACTGGAAGGCGCGCTGAGCCGATGACGGCAGAGCGGCGGTTCCGTCTCGAAGAGGCGACCATCGACGATCTCCACGCCGCCATCCGCGCGGGCGAGGTCACCTGCGTCGAGGTCGTGCAGCGCTATCTGGAGCGTGCGCGTGCGTACAACGGCGTGGCGAGCCTGCTCGTGACCGAGAACGGCGGGTTCGTGCCGCGCGTGACGGGAGCCATCCGCGCGGGTGCAGCGCTCGAGTTCCCCGGCGACACCGTCCCCGCCCGCGCGCTGTTCCCCGATCTCGATCGCTATCGCGGCACGCCGCTCGAGTACGGCCGCATGGAACGGACGGCGTCGGACCCGTCGGTGCACCAGCAGTACGGCATGATCGTCGGCGTCCCGGGCGGACGTCAGCTCAACGCGCTGTCGACGCTCAACATCCGCGGCGAGCGCTCCGTCACGTGCCGCGGCGACTTCGACCGGCATCCATCCCTCGGTCCGCTGCCGCCGGGCGCGCCGCCCGTGTGCGAGATCTTCCGTCACTACCCCGACGCGCTGGAGCGCGCCGCCGAGCTCGACGCCACCTACGGGCGCGATCCCGACCTCGTGGCGCTGCCGATGTACGGGATCGTCTTCTCCTTCAAGGACCCGTTCGACACCAGGGACATGCGCACCACTGCGGGCGGTGACGCGGCCTACGACATCGACTTCCCCGCGCGCGACCACGTCCTCGTCGAGCAGCTGCGCACCAGGGGCGCGATCATCTACGCCAAGGCCGTCTGCACCGAGTACAACGGTCGCGCGGGCGATCCCGGTGGACGCCACACGGCGCGTCGCGTCCTGCCGTCGACACTCGGGTACCAGCGCAGCAGCTGGGGCGGCAACCCGGCCAACCCGTACGACACCACGCGCTCGGCCTCGCTCGGATCGAGCTCGGGCTCCGGCGTGTCGGTCAGCGCGAATCTCGTCATGGCCAGCCTCGGCGAGGAGACGCGCGCGTCGACGCGGGGGCCGGCCAACCACAACGCGGTGGCGCTGATCCTGCCCCACAAGGCGATGCTCGGCTTCGTGGGTGGCGCGATCGGCGCCGACATCTACTGCGACCGGACCGGCATTCTGTGCCGCACGCTGACGGACTGCGCGAAGGTGCTGGATGCGCTCCGGAACGACGGCGGCTCCTACTACGATCCGCGCGACCCCTTCACGACCGTCCCGCGCTCGTCGATCCTGCCCCCGCCGTACGCGCGCCACGCCGACGCGTCCGGTACGCCGGGCGCCTTGCGGGGCATGCGCATCGGCGTGATCCGTGAGTCCATGGTCGTTCCGCCGGGCTCGCTCACCGAGGTGCCGATCGTCACGGCGGCCGCAAAGGAGATCAAGGCGGTCCTCGGCGGCACGCTGGGCGCGACGCTGGTCGAGTCGTCCGATCCGCACTGGACGCGCGACCCCGACGTCGAGGTGATGACGACGGACTTCCGTCGCGCGCTCGCGCGCCTCGTGCCCCTGTTCATGCCGGACCTGCTCTTCCGGCTCGGACCCGACGGCCAGCCCGTCTTCAAGGAATTTGCCGCCGCCATCGAGCCGACGGAGTTCCTTCCCGGCAAGGTGTTCGGCGCCGGCGCGATGAAGCCGATCGACTACTGCGTGCAGCTGGCGGACGGCCGCATCGCGCCGCCCGCCAATCTCGACATCGCGACCATCCAGGAGCAGGAGCTGGCGCCGACGTTCCGCTTCCAGATCCCGCAGTACCTGGGGCGGCGCGCGGAGGACTGGGACAAGGCGGGCTTCCGCGAGACGCTCGTCGACTTCGCCGCGCTCAACCGCCGGTCGAAGTTCTGGGGCGACGATCAGCGCGCGGCGTTCGAGAACTGGAACGAGGTGGCCGATCCGCGCAACGCGCTCGACGGCCGCCAGGGCGTGAACGAGCGCATCATGCTGCGCGAGCTGCTCCGACGCGTGGACATGATGGTGATCCTGGAGAACCGCCTCGACGCGCTGGTGCGCCTGCACACGCCGTGGCCGCCCGGCACGATCGGCGGCGCTCACCAGCCGCGCGGCGGTCCCAGCAACTTGAGCCGCGAATCGTTCTACGGCCCCAACGCGGGACTCACGGAAGTGCTGGTGCCGGCCGGCTACGTGACGACGGTCTACGACCCGGTGTTCGTGCTGACGTCGGACGCCACGCGCTACGTCCCCGCGCCGTCGACGACGGCCACGACGATTCCCGAGCCGGGGCTGCCCTTCTCGCTGGTGTTCCGCTGCGAGCCCGGCAAGGAAGACGTCATCCTGAAGATCGCGTCGGCGTACGAGTCGGCGTCGCGACGTCGCATTCCGCCGCCCGCCTTCGGTCCGCTCGCGTGACGTCGACCGGCCGCGGTCACGCCGTGGCCGGTGCGGGAGCTCCGGCGAACGCCGGCATGACGTCGCGAGCGAAGCGGCGCAGCGACTCGAGGCCGCCCGCGCTGTTGACGAGGACGTAGGCGGCGCCGAGGTCGCGCAGGCGCGCGAGCTTCGTCGCGATCTCGTCGGGCGAGCCGTAGAGGGCGCTCTCCTCCGAGGCCTCCAGCGTGTGGGCGTAGGACATCATGCTCGCCTGGTTGTTGCCGTCGGGGCGCTGGGCCAGCTTGTCGACGCGCAGGCGTGCGGCCAGGCGCGCCTCCACGGCCTTGGCGCGCTCCTCGGGCGTCAGCACGACGTTGATCGAGCGCGTCACCGCGATGCTGCTGGGATCGAAGACGCGTCCGCGCGCCTCGACCTCCGACCGGAACAGCGCGATGCGCTCGCCGATCGTGTCGATGGGCGCGAACTGATCGAGGAGGAGGTTGAAGCCGTACGCGGCCACCTTGGCGATGGAGGCGGGACGTCCGGCGCCCATCCAGATCGGCGGATGCGGCTTCTGCGCCACGGGCGGCTCCACGACCACGTCGTCGAAGTGCCAGTGCGTGCCGTGGTGCGACCACGGTGTGTCGCACGTCCACGACTTCAGGATGATGGCGAGCGCCTCCTCGAAGCGCTTCTCCGCCTCTTCCATAGGGATGCAGAAGCCGGCGAACTCGTTGTGGCGGTAGCCCTGGCCGATGCCGAAGTCGAGCCGGCCGTTCGAGAGCAGGTCGAGGGTGGCGGCCTGCTCGGCGAGCAGGACGGGGTTGTGCCACGGCAGCGTCATCACCGCGGTCCCGAGACGGAGCGTGCGCGTGCGCGCGCCGATCCAGGTAAGCAGGTTCAGCGTGGCGGAGATCTGGCCGAAGCCCGTGAAGTGATGCTCGACCACGAACGAGCTCTCGAACCCGAGCGCCTCCGCCTCGACGTTGTACTCGACGAAGTCTCGAAAGCCGGCGCCGCTGTCGACGTCCGGGCCGCCGCGTCTCGCCTGCGCGCTGCCGAAGATCCCGAATCGCATCCGCTCGCCGCCTCCTCCCTCGCGGGCTTCATCGTACGTGTTGACGGCCCCGCGCTTTCCTGAAAATCTGGGCCCCATGCCAGCACGGAGTGGAGCCGCCTACGTCGAGTCAGTGAAGAAGAACCAGCCCGTCGTCTATCTGGCGGGAGCTCGGGTCAAGGACGTCACGGAGGAGCCGCTCTTCCGGGAGCCGATGCGCGCCATCGCCGAGCAGTACGACATGCAGCTCGATCCCGCCTACCGCGACGTGATGACGTACACCTCGCCCACCACGGGCGAGCCCGTCTCGACGTCGTTCCTCGTGCCGCACTCGCGAGGGGAGCTCGTCAAGAAGCGCAAGCACTTCAAGCTGCGCGCCGACCACAACTTCGGGTTCATGGGCCGCGGGCCGGACTTCATGAACCAGTTCGTCACGGGCTGGCACCTCATGGCCGACCGCTTCGCGCGCGGGGGGGCGCGCTTCGGCGCGAACGCGACCCGGTACTACGAGCACGTCCGCGAGCGCGACCTCTTCCTCACCCACATGTTGATCAATCCGCAGATCGACCGCAGCAAGACGTCGGCGCAGCAGGAGGATCCCTTCCTCCACCTCGGCCGCGTCGGCGAGACGAGCGAGGGCATCGTGGTGCGCGGGGCCAAGATGCTCGGCACGATGGCGCCCCTCACGGAGGAGGTCGCCGTCATTCCCTTCGGTGGTGTCCCGCCCGGCGACGACGCGTACGCGCTCGCCTTCGGGATTCCGACGAGCACGCCGGGGCTGACGTTCATCTGTCGCGAGACCGTCGCGCCACTGCCGCGCTCGCGCTTCGACCATCCGCTCTCGAGCCGCTTCGAGGAGATGGACTGCATCGCCGTCTTCGACGACGTGCTCGTCCCGTGGGACCGCGTGATGGTCGAGGGCGCGCCGGGCAGCGGCGCGGTGATCAACAGCATGGGCGCGGACTTCAACGCGCTGCTGAACGTGCAGACGTCGGCCCGCATGCTGAGCCAGCTCGAGTTCTTCTGCGGACTGGCCATGAAGCTGGCCGACGCCATCGGCATCACGGGCTTCCTCCACGTCCAGGAGAAGCTGGGCGAGATGCTGAGCCAGATGGAGATCGCGCGCGCGGTGTTCTACGGCGCCGAGGCGATGGCCCAGCCGCACGAAAACGGTGTCTGGCTCCCGGGCGGCGCGGGGCTGCGCGCCTTTCACCTGCAGACCGGCGCCATCTATCACCGCTTCGTCGACATCGTGCAGCAGCTCGCCGCGGGCGGATTCTTCTACGCGCCCGCCGAGATCGACCTGGCCAATCCCGAGATTCGCCGTCACGTCGACCGCTACGTCCGCGGACGCGCCGGTATCTCCGCCGAGGAGCGCATCGCGCTCTTCAAGCTGGCCTGGGACGTGACGGGCGACAGCTTCGGCCAGCGCATGGCGCAGTACGTCCGCTACTACTCGGGCGACCCCATCCGGCTGACAGCGGGCTTCTACGCGCAGTACGCCAAGGAGGAGCTGCTCGAGATCGTGGAGCGGGCGCTCGGACGTCGCGACGGCCAGCCGATTCCGCTCTCACCCGATCAGGCCGCGCCGGTGCCGTACCAGCCCGACGTGAGCGGCATGGCGGGGACGTACGCCGCGACGTCGTTGCCCACCACGCCGCGCGACGCGACGCCCGCGTCAAGGGCTCCACGGAGCGACGCCCGGTGATAACCGGCGTCGACCGCGCGCTCAGTACACCCCGAGGTGCTGGCGCAGGTCGACGTCGCCGCGCGTGAGCTCGGCGGGTGCGCCGTGCAGGACCACGCGGCCGCTGTTGAGCACGACGATGTCGTCGGCGACCGCGAACACGAGCTTGGCGTTCTGCTCCACGAGCAGGATCGACAGCCCCTGCTCCTTGAGCGTCCGGATGGTCGCCATCACCTCGGCCACGATCTGGGGCGCCAGACCCTCGGACGGCTCGTCCATGAGGAGCACG
>JBKPPN010000257.1:0-11220 GCA_046733575.1 Candidatus Methylomirabilota bacterium
ACATCGACGCGTTCCAGGCCGTCGCGATGGCGCGCGGCTGGTCGGACGGCCTTCCGGTCCTACCGCCGACGCCCGCGCGCGTGACGCGGCTCGTCGGCGGCGTCGTGGGAGCGCGCGACGCGCTCATCGCCACGCTGATGCCGCGGCGGGGCCGCGCGACGCTCGAGGCCATCGCGGCGAACGCCGCGATGGCGGGCGCGGGTGCGGAGCACATGCCGGTGATCGTCGCGGCCGTCCGCGCCGTCGCGGACCCCGTGTTCAACCTCAACGCCGTCCTCACGACCACGCATCCGTGCACGCCGCTGGTCATCGTCAACGGCCCGGTGGCGTCGAGGCTCGGCGTGAACGGCGGCCCGAACGCGTTCGGCAACGGCCACCGCGCCAACGCCGTGATCGGCCGCGCGCTGCGGCTCGTCATGCAGAACGTCGCGGGCGCCACCCCGGGCGAGCTCGACCGTGCCACGCTGGGTCATCCCGGGAAGTTCACGTACTGCATCGCCGAGAACGAGGCCGCGTCGCCATGGGCGCCGCTGTCGGTGGAGCGCGGGCTCGGGCGCGGTGAGAGCGCGGTCACCGTCGCTGGCGCGGACGCGCCCCACAATGTCAACGACCACGGCTCGACCACGGCCGACGCGCTCGTCCGCGCGCTGGCCAGCGTGCTCGGCACGACGGGCAGCAACAACGTCTACCTCGCTGGCGAGCCCCTCGTCGTGCTCGGTCCGGAGCACGCTGCCACGATCGCGGGATCCGGCTGGTCGAAGGACGATCTCAAGCGCCAGCTCTGGGGTCGTGCCCAGGTACGCCTGGACGCGATCAGCCCGGAGAACATGGCACGGTTCGCGGTGATCGATCCCGGGCGTTTCACGAACCGGCCCGCGGAGGCGACGGTGGGGCAGGCCGTGAGGCCGGAGGACGTGATGATCGTCGTCGCGGGTGGACCGGGCAAGCACTCCGCCGTGGTGCCCACGTTCGGCGCGACGCGCGCGGTCACGGTCCGCGTGGAGGATTGAGCCCGGCTCGACGGCCTCGCGATTGCACTCCACCGACCCGGTCGACATTGCGGACGACACTGCCGAGGAGGACCTGGCCATGCTGCGATTTCTGTTCGGGGCGATCGCGGGTGCGCTCGCGGCGATGTACTGGCGCGAGGACCTCAAGCGTTACATGAACTCGAAGCTGCCGGAGATGCGCGAGGCGGCCGCCGACAAGCTGGAGAAGTTCGGGCGTGGCGCCGAGAGCGCACTCGACCGTGCGAAGTCGCAGATCGGGACGAACCTCCGGGCGGGCCAGGACCGCCTGCGCTCGACATCGCGGACGGCCGGCGAGCGCTGGAGCGAGTAGCCGCCGACTCCTGACGAACGGCCGGGTGGCCGGGCGTCGTCGAGCTCCTCGTCCCGTGGTAACGTGCGTGGACGAGGAGGACGCGATGCCCGCCCAGCTCGTCTCCAAGCGCTATCCCGTTCAGGACCTCGGCGACGCCATCGAGCTCTGCTTCGAGAAGGGGTGGACGGACGGTCTGCCCGTCATCCCGCCCACCGAGGCTCGAGTGCGCGCCATGCTCGACGCGGCGCGCCTCGAGCCCCATCACCAGGTCGCGTTCATCGAGCACCGCGCGGTCTCGATCAGCGCCGAGAAGGTCGCGATCAACGCCGTGCTCGCCGGCTGCAAGCCCGAGTACATGCCGGTGGTGGTGGCCGCCATCGAGGGCATCGGCGATCCGGCGTGGAGCTATCACGGGCCGGGAACGTCGACGGGCGGAGCGGGCGTCCTCGTCATCGTCAACGGGCCCGTCGCGCGGGCGCTCGACGTCAACGCCGGTACCAACCTCTTCGGCCCGGGCTGGCGCTCCAACGCAACCATCGGCCGCGCCGTGCGGCTCGTCATGCGCAATGTCTGCGGCTCGCGTCCGGGCACGCTCGATCGCGGCACGCTGGGGCACCCGGGGTGCCTGAGCTACGTCATCGCGGAGAACGAGGCGGAGAGCCCGTGGACGCCGCTGCACGTGGAGCGCGGACTGAAGCCGGGCGACAGCGCGGTGACCGTCCTCGCGGCGCAGGGCCCGCATCAGTTCTATAACCAGCTCTCCAGCACCGCGGAAGGCATCCTCACCACGCTCGCCGACGACATGCGGATCTCCGGCGGCATCATGGGGCAGCCGCAGTACGTCGTGGTGCTGGCGGGCGAGCACATGCACACCATCGCCAAGGACGGCTGGGGCAAGCCCGAGATCCGACGATTCCTCTTCGAGCACACCAAGACGTCGCACGCGCACCTGAAGAACACGGGGCGGATGTCGGGCGATCCCAAGCCGGGCGACGAGACGACGATGCGGCCGCTCGTCGAGTCGCCGGACGACTTCCTCATCGTGGCCGCGGGCGGGCGCGCGGGCGCGTTCTCCGCGTACATCCCGGGCTGGGGTTCTCGCCGCGCCTCGATGGCCGTGACCAAGCGAGTGCAGAGCTAGCAGCGTCCACCCTCACTCGTGAGACGGCGCGGCCGAGCCGGGCGTCTCCGAGCCTGGGGGCGTGGGGGCGTCGAGCCCATGGTGATCAAGACAGGGAGGGAGCCGATGATAGAGCTGCTGGATCCAACCACCGAGGCCGTGGCGCAGTCGATCGCCTATTCGGCGCGCCCGGACCGGCTCGAGGGCAAGAAGGTCGCCCTCATCGAGAACACGAAGTACAACTCCGATCGAATCCTCGAGAAGATCGGCCGGATCCTCAAGGAGGAGTACGGCGTTCGCGACGTGCAGATGTTCCGCAAGAAGAACGCGAGCGTCCCCGCGCACGACGAGATCATCGCGGAGGTGAAGAAGTCCTGCGACGTCATGGTCGCAGGCATCGGTGATTGAGGGTCGTGCTCGTCGGGCAGTGTGCTCGACGGAATCCTCCTCGAGAAGCACGGCGTGCCGTCAGCGTCGATCATCACCGATGTGTTCCACGCCACTGCGCGCGCCATGGCGCAGCAGTGGGGACAGCCGAACTACAAGTACCTCGCGATGCCGCATCCCATCGCGAACCTGAGCGAGGCGGAGCTCGAGCGCCGCGCGCGTGAGATCGTGCCCGAGGTGGTGAAGCTCCTCCTGCAGGGCCAGGAATAGCCGCGACGGCGACACCACGGCGGACCTACCGGCCGACGCGATGAGGTCGGCGGGTCGGCCGGCCGCGGCCGGCTTCAGGCCACCGTGGTGGAGCCGTAACCGGCACGTCCAGACGATCTGGGGCCCGCTCTTCCGGCGGGCGCGCATCCCGCTCCGCCGCGAGCGGGTCACCACGCGCGACGGTGACTTCGTCGACCTGGACTGGGTGGACGGCCCGCCGGGCGCCCCCATCCTCGTCGTCCTCCACGGCCTCGAGGGCTCCACGCGCTCTCACTACGTGGGCGGCCTGCTGCAGGGCGCCCGCGCGCGGGGCTGGCACGCCATCGCCCTGAACTTCCGCTCTTGCAGCGGCGAGATGAACCGCCTCCCGCGCTTCTACCACTCCGGCGACACCGAGGATCTCGACGAGATCGTGAGCGTGCTCCGCGCGCGCCACCCCGACGTCGCGCTCGCCGCCGTCGGCGTGTCGCTGGGGGGCAACGTGCTGCTGAAGTGGCTCGGCGAGCAGGGGGAGCGCGCCAGCCTGGATGCCGCCGCGGCCATCTCCGTACCGTTCGATCTCGCGGCGTGCGCGGCGGTGCTCGATCGCGGCTTTCCGCGCGCCGTGTACACGCGGAACTTCCTCCGCACGCTCCGCGGCAAGGTGCGCGCGAAGGCCGTCGCGTATCCGGGCTTCGTCGACGTGGCATCGGCCGTGCGGGCCCGGACCTTTGCGGAGTACGACGAGATCGTCACCGCGAAGCTGGGTGGATTCGCGAGCGCGCGGGATTACTGGGAGCGCTCGAGCAGCGGACCGTATCTCGCGCGGATCCGTCGCCCGACCCTGCTCATCAACGCGCTCGACGATCCGTTCGTCCCGGCTCACGCGCTGCCCGATGTCGCGACGCTCGGCCCGCACGTGAGCGCGGAGTTCCCGGCCCACGGCGGTCACGCCGGCTTCCTCGAGGGCCGACCGTGGTCGGCGACCTCGTGGGCGGAGCGCCGTGCGCTGGAATTCATCGCGGCACGGCTGGTGTAGGATGCCGCTCATGCGTGATGCCTACGGACTCGAGGTGACGACGGCCACCGCCGACGCGCGCGACCGCTACGACGCCGCGGTCCACGCGCTGCTCGGCTGGGACGGCGCGGCGACGGCACGGTTCCAGGACGCGGTCGCGGCGGACCCGTCGCTCGCCCTCGCGCACGCGGGGCTCGGCGTCTGCCACTTCCTGGAGGAGGATTTTCCCCAGGCGCGCGCGGCCATGGAGCCGGCGCGGGCCGCGGTGGTGAACCAGTCGGAGCGCGAACGCTCGCACGTCGAGGGCATGGCGTTGCTCGTCTCGGGCAAGCCCGCCGACGCCGAGCGCGTGATGCGCGAGCACCTCGCTCGCTGGCCTCGCGACATCATGATCACGCAGCGACTCTTCTTCATCCTGTTCTGGCAGGGCCGCTTCCCCGACATGCTCACGCTGACCAGCGACCTCGTCGGCCCCGCCGGCGACGACGGGTTCCTGCAGGGCCTGCACGCCTTCGCCCTCGAGGAGGCCGATCGCTTCGAGGAGGCGCTCGTCATGGCGCGCCGCGCGCTGGAGACGAACCCGCGCGACGGCTGGGCCGTGCACGCGTACGCGCACACGCTGTACGAGATGGCCGACTTCGCGCGCGGCGTGAGCGATCTGCCGACGGCGATTCATCCCTGCACGCATCTCGGCTACTTCCGCCGTCACCTGCTCTGGCACCTGGCCCTCATGCATCTCTCGGAAGGCGGCGTCGAGCGCGCGCACGCGATGTCGCGCACGGTCTTCGAGAAGGAGCCGTCGTCCATCGCGGGCGATCTCCACGACGCCATCTCGCTGCTGTGGCGTCTCGAGCTCCTCGGTCACGATCCGGGTCGCGACCGCTGGGCCCCGTTCGCCGCCATCGCCGCGCAGCGCCTGGATCGCCAGCAGCTCCTGTTTCACGCCGTGCATCTGGCCATGGCCCTGACGAGCGCCGGCGACTGGGCCACGGCGGACCGACAGCTCGACATGCTGCGCGCGCGCGTGGCCAAGGACCGCACGGGTCTCGTGAGCGGCGTGGTCCTCCCGCTCGTCGAGGGCGTGCGCGCCTTCGCGGCGCGCGACTACGCGCGCGCCGTCGAGCGCATCGAGCCGGTGTGGCCGCGCGTCATCGGCATCGGCGGCAGTCGCGCCCAGCGCGATGTCTGGTTCGACACGCTGCTCGAGGCCGCCTACCGCACGGGCGACGCCGAGCGGGCCGAACGCCTCCTCGCCGAGCGCCTCGCGCGCCGCCGCGACGGCTACTGGATCACGCGCGCGAGCAACGTGACAGCCCGCTCGTAGCCACAGCCGTCGCGCGGCGACGGTGGCCCTGCTCGCTGAGCCCGTCGCACGCCACACCCCGACACGGACGATGGACGTGGGGGATCAAAGGCGGATCCGCCGGCGAGCCATCGCGCGGTCCCACTTCGTCGCCGCGTCGCCGTCGAGGACGAGATCGACGTCGCCCGGCACCGTGATCCACGCGCCCGCATCGATCTCGGCTTCCAGCTGACCGGGCGCCCAGCCCGCATACCCGAGCACGAACAGGAACCGCGCGGGCGTCTTCTGGCGCGCGATCGAGTCGAGGATCGCGCGACTGGTCGTGAGCGTGAGTCCGCCGTCGCCGGGATGGAGCACGCCGCCGCGATTCGATTCCACCGGTCCGCCATAGTGCAGGCGCACGGTCCCCGTCACGCCGGCGCTGTTGGCGCCGACCTCGTCCAGGATGGCGGCGAGCGGCGCGTCGCCGAGGGGCCGATTCACGACCACGCCCATCGCGCCCGCGTCCCCGTGGTGCAGGACATAGATCACGGTGCGGTGGAACCTGGGGTCGCGCAGCGAGTCGGTCGCGACGAGCAGCTGTCCCGCCAGGGTGGCGCGCGGTGCGGGCGCGCGCTCCGTCGGCGCCTCTCGCGGCGGCGCGGCGAGCGCCAGCATCACCATCGCGAGGGCGAGCATGCCGCTCACCGGAGCACCCGTCGCGGATCCAGGGCGTCGCGCAGGCCGTCGCCCACGAAGTTGATGGAGAGTACGGTCAGGAAGATCGCGGTGCCGGGGAAGACGGCCCAGTGCGGTGCGGTGTCGAGGGTGTCCTTGGCGTCGAAGAGGATGCGCCCCCACGTCGGCACGTCGGGCGGGAAGCCGAGGCCGAGGAACGACAGCGTGGACTCCGCGATGATCGCCGCGGCGACGTCGAGGGAGGCGGCCACGATGACGGGACCGAGAGCGTTCGGCAGGATGTGCCGCGCGATCTGACGACGGACGGAGGCGCCGAGACCGCGGGCCGCCTGCACGAAGTCCTGCTCGCGCAGGGTGAGGAACTGGGCCCGCACGAGCCGGGCCACCGGCATCCAGCGCAGTCCGCCGATCACGGCGACGATCATGACGAACACGCCGACCTCGGGCCCGAAGGCGCGCCGCGCGGTGTCGCGAAAGAAGTAGATGACGAGCAGCAGCAGCGGCAGCTGAGGCAGCGAGAGAAACAGGTCGGTCACGCGCATCAGGAGGTGATCGACGGCGCCGCCACCGTAGCCCGCGAGGGCGCCGACCAGCACACCCACCGTCAGCGCGATCACCATGGCGGTGACGCCGACGGCGAGCGAGATGCGTCCGCCGTGCAGCAGCCGTGCGAGCAGGTCCTGGCCGAGGTCGTCGGTGCCGAGCGGGTGCGCGTGGCTCGGAGGGCGCAGCTTGGCCTTGAAGTCGATCTCGTCGCGCGGCACGCGGTAGACGAGCGGCCCGGCGGCCACCGCGGCCAGGATGACCGTGAGGACGACGGCCCCGCCGAGGGCGAGACGATGGTGGCGGAACCGCCGCCACGCTTCGGGCGCGAGCCCGCCGCGTGCAGCGACGCCGACGCGTCGAGCCACCGCATCGGGCACGAGGCCCGCCGTGGCGACGTCACGCATAGGAGATGCGCGGATCGAGCCAGCCGTAGAGCAGGTCGGCGATCAGGTTGAAGGCCACCACGAGCACGGCGTAGACGAACGTGATCGCGAGCACGACCGGCGTGTCGCTGGTCAGGACGGCGCTGATGAGGAGCGAGCCGATCCCGGGCACGCGGAAGATCTGCTCGGTGACGACGGCGCCCGCGAAGATCGCGGGCACCTGCAGCGTGATGACGGTCACCACGGGGATGAGCGCGTTGCGCACGACGTGCTTCAGCACCGTCGTCGCCTCCGACAGTCCCTTCGCGCGCGCGGTGTTGACGTAGTCGAGTCGGACGACCTCGAGCACGGAGGCGCGCACGAAGCGCGTGAGCACGGCGCCCTGGAACAGGCCGAGGACGGCCACCGGCATCACGGCCTGGCGGGCGTGCTCCACGACGAAGCGGAGGCCGTGCGCGTCGACGTCGGCGCGATAGATCGATGGCAGCCAGTCCAGCCACACGCTGAAGACGAGGATGAAGAGCAGGCCGGTGAAGAAGGTGGGCAGGGAGAAGCCGACGAACGCCAAGCCGGTCGCCACGTGATCGAAGACGGAGTAGGGACGAAGGGCAGAGAGGATCCCGACGGGCAGCGCGACCAGGAGCGCGACGGCATAGGCGGAGCCGAGGACGAACAGGCTCACGGGCAGGCGTCCCAGGATCAGTCCGTCCACGGCGGTGCGGCTCTGGAACGAGAAGCCCCACTCGCCGCGCACCATCGCGGTG
The DNA here is from genome assembly GCA_046733575.1 of Candidatus Methylomirabilota bacterium. Taxonomy (GTDB): domain Bacteria; phylum Methylomirabilota; class Methylomirabilia; order Rokubacteriales; family CSP1-6; genus JBKPPN01. The sequence continues at coordinate 7,772 of JBKPPN010000257.1, forward strand.
AGCCAGCGGACGTAGCGCACCGGCAACGGATCGTCGAGGCCGAAGTCGGCGCGCAGCCGCTGCGCCACCTCGGGCGGAACGTTGGAGTTCGTGGCGAGCTCCGCGAAGGGATCACCGGGCGCGAGGGCCAGGACCGTGAACAGGACCATGCTGATCCCGAGCAGCACGGGGACGGCGATGAGGAGGCGACGGACGACGTACCTGGAAATGGCCTCAGGCTTCGCGGTACCAGTGCGCGATGTGCCACAGCGTGGAATCCCAGCCCGAGAGCTCGAGCCCGCGCAGCTTGGGATGCATCGCCGCGGTGCGATTCCGCCAGTTCTCGGGAATGACGACGGCCTGCGACCACAGGAGGTCGTTCATCTTCACGAACAGCGCGCCGCGCTTGGCCGCGTCGAACTCCGTCTCGGCGGCGTGCCAGAGGCGGTCGTACTCCTCGTTGCGCCAGCGCGTCGGATTGCGGCCCGCCCACTTGTTCGCCTTCTGGGCCGCCTCCGAGCCCAGGAACTGGTTCATGAAGTACTGCGGGTCGGGCGACGTCATCGTCGTGTTGTACATCTGGAGATCGGCCGAGAAGTGCGGGTAGGTGTCGGCGTTGTTCGGGTCCGACGAGAAGAACACCGACGCCACCACCGACTTCAGCTCGACCTCGATCCCCGCCTTGGCGCACGCCTGCTTCACGATGGCCTGGTTCTTCTGGCGCAAGGAGTTCGTCGACGTCGAGAAGAGCAGCTCGATGCGCTTGCCGTCCTTGCCCACGCGCGTCCCGTCGGGGCCGCGCTTGTAGCCGGCCTCATCGAGGAGGCGGTTCGCCCTGTCGACGCTGAACTCCCAGCGCGTGCTCTTCGACTGGTAGCGCGCGGGCGCGTTGAGGAAGTTCGCGGTGGCCTGACCCGTCGGCCCGTACAGCTCCTCGGCCACCGTGCCGCGGTCGACGAGCAGCGCCATGGCCTGACGAAACTTCAGGTCCCCGAAGAGCGGGTGCCTGGTCTTGAGACTCGAGCGCTCGCCGTCGACCTCCGTCCACGGATCGGTCTGGTTCATCTGGATGTGCTCGATGTTGCCCGTCGGCGTGTTGACGAGCACGCCCTTGCCCGGCGTCTCGAGGCGCTTGAGCACCTCCCACTCGACCTGCAGGTTCCACGCGTAGTCGAACTCGCCGGTCTGCAGGACGGCGCGCGCGGCCGACGGCGCGTCGCCGCCGCCCTTCATCTCGACGACGTCGAAGAACGGCCGGTTGGGGACGTGATAGTTCGGGTTCAGCTCGTAGCGGACGGAGTCCTGCGGCTTGAAGTCCACCACGCGATAGGGGCCGGTCCCGACGGGCTTGTCGTTGTTCGGCGCGTTGCGGGAGCTGGCGCCCTTGTACGGACCGAAGAGATGCCTGGGCATCACGTACTGAACGCCGAAGAACGCGTCGTACCAGAAGGCGCGCGGCTCCTTGAAGACGACCTTCACGGTGTGGTCGTCCACCTTGTCGACCCGCTGGATGTCGGCGTACGTCTTCACGGTGACGGCCGCCGTCGCGGGATCGGCCGCGTACTCCCACGTGAACACGACGTCATCCGCCGTGAACGGCTTGCCGTCGTGCCAGACGACGTTCTTCTTGAGTCGCCACGTCACCGTCTTGCCGTCCTTGGCGAGACCCCCGTTCTGCAGGGTGGGAATCTCGGCGGCGAGGATCGGGACGAAGTTGCCATCGGGATCGAACGATGCGAGCGGCTCGTAGACGGGACGACAGGCGTCCTGGTCCTTCGTGCCCGTCGCGAAGTGTCCGTTCAGGAGCGTGGGCGCCTGCCACCACAGCAGGCGCAGGCGGCCGCCACCGCCGCGCTTGGTCGGCGCCGAGGCGGGCGCCGCCGTCTGCGCCTGCGCCAGTCCCGCGCGCGTGAGCAGCTCCTGCGCGAACGGCGCGCTGAGGCCGAGACCGACCAGCGTCCGCGCGAACGCGCGTCGAGAGAGGCGCCCGCGCCGCACGTCGTCCACCATATCCCGGATCGCACGCTCGTCCATCACTCGCTGTCCCGCTCCGCGTTCACCGAGCCGTCAGCATGCGCACGGCAACGTCGATCGCCTCGACCATGCTCTCGTGGTTCGCGATCCCCTTCCAGGCGCGGTCGAAGGCGGTGCCGTGGTCGACGGAGACGCGCAGGAACGGCAGTCCGACCGTGACGTTGACCCCGGAGAGCCCCGTCCACGTGCGCGACGTCTCGTCGTACTCGAAGCCGAGCGTCTTCACCGGGATGTGGCCCTGGTCGTGGTACATCGCGACGACGACGTCGAACTCGCCGCCTCGCGCGCGCGAGAAGAGCGTGTCGGCGGGCAGCGGGCCGGTGACGTTCATGCCGTGCGCACGCGCCGTCTCGACCGCCGGCCTGATGGCCGTCTTCTCCTCGTCGCCGAACAGCCCGTCCTCGCCCGCGTGGGGGTTGAGACCGGCGACGGCGATCTTGCCCCGGGCCCGGCCCAGACCGTTCAGCGTCTCCTGCGCGAGCTCGATCACGCGCAGCACGCGCTCACGTGTGACGAGATCGGGCACCCGGCGGAGCGCCACGTGCGTGGTCACGTGGATCACGCGCAGGTCCTTGCCCATCAACAGCATCGCGAAATCGCGGGTCCCGCTCAGCTGGGCCAGGATCTCGGTGTGGCCGGAGTGAGGAACGCCGGCCGCCGCGAGCCCTTCCTTGTTCACGGGCGCGGTGACGATGCCGTCGATCTCGCCGCGCTGGGCGAGGCCCACGGCGCGCTCGATGTACTGGTAGGCGGCGCGTCCCGCCGCTGCGCTCACCGCGCACTTCGTCAGCGTTGCCACGTCGACGTTGCGGAGATCGAGACACTCCAGCACGCCGTCGTCCCAGCGGCAGTCGGCGACGGCATCGACGGGTCGCACCGCGAGTGACGATCCGACGACGTCGACGGCCTGGCGCATGACGGCGGCGGACCCGATCACGACGGGCCGGCTCGTCCTCACGACCTCGGGCTCGGCGAACGCGCGCGCGATGATCTCGGGGCCGACGCCGGCGGGATCGCCCATCGTCACGCCGAGGCGCGGTCGCTTCACGCCGCCGCCTGCCTGGCCAGCGTCACGAGCAGGTTGGCGTCGCCGAACCCGCCGGCCTTCGTGATGAGTGGCAGCGCCGCGTAGCCGGGCGCGCGGAGAAGGCCGAGGGCGAGCCCGGGGAGGGGCGCCCCGACGAGATCGATGCGCTCGCTGCCAAGCGCGCGATAGAGCGCCACGGCGGTCTCGCCGCCGGTGACGATGACGAGGTCGACGTCGCCGGCCTCGAGAACGCTTCGCGCCTCCGCGGCGACGCGCCCGGCCGCCTCCGCGCGCGCGGAACGGACGCGCGGCGGCGTCGCCACGACGCGCAGGCCCGCCCCGCGTGCCGCCTCGATCTGTGCGCGGGTGGACGGATGCCGGCTGCCCGCGACGATGAGCACGTGCGCGG
>JBKPPN010000258.1:0-5105 GCA_046733575.1 Candidatus Methylomirabilota bacterium
CCCGTAGCGCTGGGTCAGACAGCCCGTGACGATGAGCGCGCGGCAGCGTCCGTCCTTCTTGAGCTGGGCCGCTTCGAGGATCGTGTTCACCGACTCTTCGCGCGCGCGATCGATGAAGGCGCACGTGTTGACGATGACGCAGTCGGCGTCCTCGGCGCGCTCGGCGAGCGGGAACCCCGCCGCGTCGAGCATGCCCAGCATGAGCTCGGAGTCCACCTGGTTCTTGGGACAGCCGAGCGTGGTGAGGTGAACCTTCATGTGCTGCGGTAGTTGGTGAACTGCAGCGCGATGCCGAGGTCCTTGCCCTTCACGAGCGCGATGGCCGACTGGAGATCGTCGCGGTTCTTGCCCGCCACGCGCACCTGGTCCTCCTGGATCGAGGCCTGCACCTTGATCTTGCTGTCCTTGATCAGACGCACGATCTCCTTGGCCTTGTCGATGGGGATGCCCTGCTGGAGCCCGATCTTCTGGCGGACGCGTCCGCCGCCCGCCTGCTCCGGGTCGCCGAACGTGAGCGCCTTCAGCGGCACGCCGCGCTTGTGCAGCTTGGACTGCATGATGTCGACGATGGCCTTCAGCTTCATGTCGTCGGCCGTCTCGACCACGATGTCGGTCTTGTCGAGCTTGATCTCGTGCTTGGTGCCCTTGAGATCGTAGCGGGTGTCGACCTCGCGCCGCGTCTGGTCCAGCGCGTTGGTGACCTCCTGCATCTCGATCTTGCAGACGATGTCGAAGGAGTTATCGGCCATGCGTGGTCTCCAGCGTGTTACTTCATGGGTACCGTGGCGACGCCCTTGGGCGGCGTGAACGTGAACTGGCTGTCGGGCACGTTCGTGTTGATGGCGACGTGGCTGAACTGCATGGTCACCGTGTTCTCGAACTGGTCGTAGACCACCGCCTTCCGGAGCTGGTAGTCCCTGGCGTCGAGGGCGAGGACGAGGCGGCTCAGCGTGGGCAGCGGCTGCTTGGGCGTGAGGTCGAGGACCACGTTGCCCTGGGCGTCGACGGGCTGGGCGGGATTCATGAAGCGCACGGTGAAGTGCTCGCGCAGCTTGCCGAGCCCGGCGAGGAAGCTGCCCGCCGGTCCGGCCAGCATCTCGGGCGCCTCACCGACGTTCACCTGGTTCAGCGAGGGCGTGTAGACCCAGAGCTTCTTGCCATCGGACACGATCTGCTGCGCCGTGGGCTCGGTGTATTCCCAGCGCAGCTTGCCCCCCTTCTTCAGGAACACGGTGCCCTTGGCCGCGATGTTCTGGCCCAGGCTCTTGTTGAAGGCGGTCTGCGTGAAGTCCGCCTTCAGGTCGTTCATCCGGCCGTACGACGCCTCGACGCCCTGGATGACGTCGTCGAGCTTGGGTTGCTGCGCCGACGCCGGGGCGGCGAAGGCCAGCACTAGGAGGACCAGCAGCGGCGTCCGCATATCGTCTCACTCTACACGACGGCACCGCGGGTGAGGTCCGCCGGGGGTCGCTCCTTTGGACTCCGCCGTCGCGCGGCATCGCGGGCGTCGCGTGAACAACGGACTTTACAGCGTGGGTTGATTGACAGGGCCCACGACGCCACGTACAGTCGCCGGAACAATTTCGCCCCGTCGACCTCTCGCAGTGACTCGAGGAGGAGCCATGGAATCGGTCGGTCGCCGACAGTTCATCACCACCAGCACCACCGCGGGACTCGCCGGCATCCTCGCGAGCCATCGCGCGCCGGCGTGGGGCCAGACGCGAGAGATCTCGTACCTCTGCTGGAACAACTTCGCGCCCGCCTCGGACAAGAAGCTCGCCGAGATCGGCCAGCGGTTCACCAAGGACACCGGCATCAAGATCAGGATCGATCACATCGCGGCCCCCCAGCAGGCGGCCAAGTACGCGTCCGAGGTGCAGACGCAGGCGGGCCACGACCTGGTCGAGATGCGCATGCACTTCCCGTGGCTCTACGAGCCGCAGCTGCTCGACGTGTCCGACCTGGTCGCGGAGATGGAGAAGAAGTACGGCGCCCTCCTCGCGTCCGCGAAGGAGACGGCGAACGTCAAGGGCACGTGGCGCGCGGTGCCGCAGTACCGGACGTTCTTCGTGGCCGCCTATCGCGAGGACCTCTTCAAGAAGGCCGGCCTCAAGACACCCGACACCTGGGAAGACCTGTACACCGTCGGCAAGGAGCTCAAGAAGATGGGGCACCCGATCGGGATCCCCATCAGCCAGAACTACGACTCCATCTCCACGGCCAGCCCGATGCTGTGGGCGCACGGCGCCAGGGAGGTCGACAAGGACGGCAAGACGGTCACCATCAACTCGCCGCAGACGGCCGAGGTGGTGGAGCTCTACAAGAAGCTGTACCGCGATTGCATGGAGCCCGAAGTGCTGTCGTGGACGGACGCGAGCAACAACGAGTCGCTCCAGCAGGGCAAGGCGGGCTGGATCCACAACCCCGTGAGCGCGTACATCGTGGCGCGCAACAACAAGCTCGTCACGGCCGACGGCATCAACCATCACAAGAGCCTGTCCGGCCCGGCCGGACGCCACGAGACGGACGTCCCCCGTCACATCGGCATCTGGAAGTTCTCCAAGAACCAGGCCGCGGCCAAGGAGTGGATCCGCTACCTGCTCGGCAAGAAGGAAGTCTACGACGAGTACATCATGTCCGGAGACGCCTTCAACCTGCCGCCCTACACGAACATCGTCGATCATCCCGTGCTCAAGACCGATCCGAAGTTCGCCGCGCTCCGTCAGACCGAGGGCGTGCAGTTCCACTGCTATGGCTGGCCCGCGCCCGCGAGCGACAAGATCCAGCTCATCACGAACTCGTACATCCTGCCCAACATGCTCGCGAAGGCGGTGACGGGCACGTCGACGAAGGACGCCGTGACGTGGGCAGAGAGCGAGATGAAGAAGATCCTCGCCGGATGATCTGACGTGGCCATCACCACGCTGCCCGTCCACCCCGCGTCGACGCGCGCGACGCTGCGCGAGCGCCTTGGCACCTGGCTCGATCGCGAGACGGTGCTCGGCCCGGCCTTCGTCACGCCTGCGGTGCTGCTCCTGGTGCTGCTCGTCGCCTATCCGTTCGCGATGGCGTGCTACTTCGCGCTGTCGAACGCGTTCATCGGTCGGCCCAGCCACTTCACCGGCATCCGCAACTTCGTCAACCTGTGGCAGAGCGACGCCTTCCGTCAGACCTTCCAGAACGCGTTCGTGTTCACCGGTCTGGCCGTCGGCTTCAAGCTCGTCATGGGGATCTCGCTCGCGCTGCTCCTCAACGAGACGCTGTGGTTCAAGCGACTGATCCGCGGCGCGGTGCTGCTCCCCTGGGTCATCCCGACGGCGCTGTCGACGCTCGGGTGGTGGTGGATGTTCAACTCGCTCTACAGCGTGGTGAACTGGACGGGCATCCACCTCGGTCTCCTCGAGGCGCCGGGGCCGAACTGGCTCGGGCAGAAGTACTACGCGATGACGGCGGTGGTCGCGGTGAACGTCTGGCGCGGCCTGCCCTTCTTCGCGATCACGATCCTGGCCGGCCTCGTGTCGATCCCGAAGGAGCTCTACGAGGCCGCGGAGGCGGACGGCGCCAGCGCGGTGGCCCGGTTCTGGAACGTCACGCTACCGCTGCTCAAGCCCGTCCTGGCCATCGTGGTGCTGTTCTCGACGATCTTCACCTTCAGCGACTTCAACATCGTCTACGTGCTCACGCACGGCGGCCCGATCAACTCCACGCACCTCTTCGCCACGCTGGCGCGGCAGGTCGGGCTCGAGACCGGGCGCATCGGAGAGGGCGCCGCGATCTCGCTCTACCTGTTCCCCGTCCTGATGTTCGTCGTCTACGCGCAGCTGCGCTTCGTGCGGAAGGAAGTCTACTGATGGCGGTGGCGCGACGACCGCTCGCGCGCAAGATCGCGATCCACCTCGCGCTCGCGCCGTTCCTGCTCTTTGCGGTGTTCCCCTTCTACCACATGGCCCTCACGTCGCTGAAGACCGACCGCGAGCTCTACGACCGCGGCGCCGTCCCGCTCATCATCCGTCAGGGCCCCACGCTCGAGCACTACACGAAGCTCTTCACGGACACGGCGTTCGTGACGTGGACGAAGAACAGCCTGCTCGTGACGATCCTCGCCACGGGCGTCTCGCTCGTGATCGGCACCGCGGCGGCGTACGCGCTGTCGCGGCTGAAGTTCTTCGCGGTGGCCGGGCTCGGCACCGGCATCTTCGTCACGTACCTGGTGCCGACGTCGCTCCTGTTCCTGCCGCTCGCCCAGGTCGTGAACTGGCTCGGGCTGGCGGACTCCAAGTGGGCGCTCGTCGTCACCTATCCCACGTTCCTCGTTCCGTTCTGCACGTGGCTGCTCATGGGGTACTTCCGGACGGTGCCGCGCGAGGTCGAGGAGTGTGCCATGGTCGACGGCGCCACGCGCATCCAGGCGCTGTGGCGCATCGTGCTGCCGATCGCGATCCCCGGGCTCGTGTGCGCGGCGCTGTTCGCGTTCACCCTCTCGTGGAACGAGTTCATCTATGCGCTGACGTTCACGTCGTCGTCGGAGGAGATCACCGCGAGTGTCGGCGTCACGAGCGAGCTCATCCGTGGCGACATCTACTTCTGGGGATCCTTGATGGCGGGCGCGGTGCTCGCATCCGTGCCGATCGTCGTGCTGTACGTGTTCTTCCTCGACTACTACGTCTCGGGACTCACGGCGGGCGCCATCAAGTAGCCCGTCGATCTGGCGTTGAGGTTCCGTCATCTCGGGCGGTGTCGGGTGTGGGCGGGGGCCGGGCGCGCCTGCATGGCTCGCCTGTCGCCGTAAGCGCCCACGGAGCGCGACTCGCTCGGCCCCCCATCCCCCAGAGGGGGCGTCTGGTCGGACACGCCCTCGTTCGTGGCTCGCTCGTCGCGCTCCGTGGGCGCAACGGCGACGACGGCTCGCCATGAGGGCGCCCCGGCCCCCCGCCAACACCCGGCACCTGGGTCGCAGGAATCCAAGAAACCCGAACGAAGCGCGAAACTCATTGCGGACCGCCCGGACTCATTAGAATGGCGGCGGAGAACGTGGGCATGAGCGGTCGCAGTCGCGTGGTTCCCGCGCAGGACGCCATGGCGTCGACGCGCGGCCTGAACTTCTA
>JBKPPN010000259.1:0-12514 GCA_046733575.1 Candidatus Methylomirabilota bacterium
TGCTCGTAGGTGAAGCCGATGGCGCCGTGCACCTGGTGCGCGATGCCCGCGCCGAGGCCGGCCGCCTCGCCCGCGCGCGCCTTGGCGACGGCGATCTCGAAGCCGGCGTCGCCGCGGTCGGCCGCGCGGAACGCGCTGGCCGCCGCCATCCCGGCCGCGGCGGTGTGCCCGGCCAGCAGGGCGAGGTTGTGCTGGATCGCCTGGAAGTTACCGATGGGCCGGCCGAACTGCTTGCGCTCGGTGGCGTAGCGGGTCGACTGCGCGAGCGCGTACTCGAGCCCGCCCGCCATCTGGGCCGCGCGCACCATCGCCCCGTAGCGCCACACCGCATCGACGGGCACCCGCTCCGCCGTCGCGGCCGCCACCACCGCCGCATCGTCGACGACCAGCGTGTCGCGCGGCTCCTGGGCCAGGCTCTTGTCGCGCGTGATCGTCGCGCCCGCCGTCGCGAGCAGCGCCACGGTGGACCGACCGTCGACGTCGGCGACAAAGACCGCGTGTCCCGCGTCCGCGCCCCACGGCACACGGGTCGCGGTGCCCGTGGCGCGCCATTCCGTTCCGCGCCGTGACAGACGAATACTCTCGTCCCGATGAGTGGGAGCGATCGTCAGCGGCCCCGAGGGGACGTCGAGACCGGCGGCCGAGAGCAGCGCGCTGGCGACGACGGTCTCCGCGATCGGCAGCGGCACCGCGTGCCGTCCCGCCGCCACGACGATCACGTGCGCGTCCTGCCACGTCATTCCCGCCCCGCCCTTCGCCTCGGGGACGAGCGGGACGGTGAGACCGTTCTCCTCCACCGCCTCCCAGAGGTCCTTCGGCCACGTGCCCTTCTCCGCGGACTCGATCCCTTCCTTCGTCACGCGCTCGGTGAAGAGCCGCGTGACGACATCAGCCAGCATGGATCGGGAGTCCGTGCTCATCGCAGTCCCAGCCCGCGCGCGATGATGCCGCGCAAGACCTCGCGTGTGCCGCCGCGCAGCGAGAACGACGGCGCCTTCTGCATCAGGTAGCCGAGGGCCTGCTGGAGCGCGCTGCCGGTATTGATGGTCGGCTCGAGCCCGAGCAGCGCGTGCACGATCTCGGGGATCTCCTGCTCGAACGTGGTGCCGAGGTCCTTGGAGACGGCGGCCTCGAGGTTCGGGTTCTCGCCCTGCTGGAGCATGACCGCGATCGAGAGCGACATCTGTCGCAGCGTCACGAGGTGCGCGACGAGTCGGCCGACGACCACGGCCGCGCGCTCGTCGGGCTCCTTGCCCAGCTCGTCGATGAGCGCGGTGATCAGCGCGAAGCTCGAGAGGTAGCGTTCGGGCCCGCTGCGCTCGAAGGCGAGTTCGGTGGTGACCTGCTTCCAGCCGTCGCCCTCGCCGCCGACGCGCATGTCCTCGGGGACGAAGGCGTCCTCGAACACGACCATGTTGAAGTGGTGCGAGCCCGCGAGATCGATGATGGGGCTCATGGTGATCCCGGGCGTCTTGCAGTCGACGAGGAACTGCGTGAGGCCCTCGTGCTTCTTCTCCGGGTTCCAGCTCGTGCGCACGGTGGCGATCATGTAATCGGACTTGTGCGCGTTGCTCGTCCACACCTTGGTGCCGTTGAAGCGATAGCCGCCCGGCACCTTGTCGGCGCGCGTGCGCAGCGACGCCAGGTCCGAGCCGGAGTCGGGCTCGCTCATGCCGATGGCGAAGGCGAGCTCGCCGCGCGCGATCCGGGGCAGGAACTTCTGCCGCTGCTCCTCCGTGCCGAACCGGAGCAGGAGCGGCGCGCTCTGGCGATCGGCGACCCAGTGGGCGGACACGGGCGCGCCGGCCGCGAGCATCTCCTCGAGCACGACGTAGCGCTCCAGCGCGCTGCGCTCGTGGCCACCGTACTTCTTGGGCCACGTCATGCCGATCCAGCCGCGGTCGCCCATCTTGCGGCTGAACTCGCGATCGAAGCCGCCCCACGAGCGGGCCCGTCGCGCCGGCGTCGGCTCGCCGAGGTGCTCACGCAGGAACGCCCGGACCTCGGCGCGCAGCGCCTGCGCCTCGGGCGGCAGCTCGCCCAGCTCGAAGCGGAACGTGCTCATGCTCGGCGACTCCTCATGCGTACGTCTCGGGCTTGCGCAGCTCCACGAACACGCCGTGGGCGTCGCGGGGATGGACCCACGCGATGTCGGGGCGCCGGTCGTCGACGCGCACGCCCTGCGCCTTCAGGTGGGCCACCGCGCCGGGGATGTCCTTCACGTCGAAGCCGACCAGGTACACGCCCTCGCCGTGCGTCTCGAGAAACTTGCCGACGGCCTTCGTCGCGTCGGTCGGCTGCAGCAGCTCGATGTGACCGACGCCGGTGGGCAGGATCGCGTTCTTGAATCCGAATTCCTTGGACTCGCCGCGATGGTGCACGCGCAACCCGAAGCGCTTCGTGTACGTCTCGATCGCCTGCTCGAGGTCGCGGACGACGACGGAGAGCTCGATGACGTTTCCCAGCATGGCGGGTAAGGTATCACCGTTTCCTGGCGCCCCGGAGCGCGCGCCTCAGCCCTCCCGCACGTCCTGGCCGATCATGAGCCGGTGTCCGTCCACCGTCCGGAGACCGAACTCGCGCATGCCCCAGGCTTCCGTCGCGAGCGTCTTCACGATCTCGGTCCCCGCCGCCACGACGCGACGGTGGTAGCCATCGACGTCGTCGACGACGAGGTAGCCGAAGTAGGAATGATCGCCCAGCTCGGCGGCTGGGATGGCGTCGGGGCACTCGCCCGCCATGATGCGACAGGCGTCGCGCTCGAACATCCGCCAGCCGGGATCGCCGATCTCGCGGATCTGGAACCCCAGCACGTCGCGATAGAACGCGGCCGAGCGTCCGAGATCGGCAACCGCGAGCACGAAGATCGTGCCGCGGATCGTCACGCCGACCCGCGGGAGTGCCCCGCGGGTCGGCGATGACAACGTCGCCGTCTCACGGAACCGTGACGGCGAGAGGCTCGCCTTTCTTCGCCACGTGGAAGACGAGGAACTTCAGCGGCGCGGTCTGGCTGCCGTTGCGGTCATCGTGCACGACGCGCGGAGGCAAGCTGCCGCTCTGCCCCGGCTTGAGCATCACGGAGTCCTTGCCGTCGATCTCCAGCACCATCGTGCCGTCGAGGACGTATGCGAAGGCATCGCCGGGATGGTAGTGCTTGCCGACATTCGCGCCGGGCGCCAGTTCCGCCAAGAACACACTCCCCTCCCTTCCTTCACTGGTCACGAGGTCCGCCTTGTGGACCTCCGTCACCTTCACGTGGTGCATGGCATTCACGAAGCCGGTCATCCCTGCGCCGAGCGCCATGCCGAGAACGAGCGTCGCCGAGAGCGTCGAGGTTGACCATGTCATCGTCAAGCCCTCCTCATGACGATCCGGAACGAAACGCCTCGTACGTTGCCTCCGGTGGCGGGTGACCGGTGCAGCACGTGATGACCGGCGGGGTCCTCCCGTCACGGCAGCCGAGTAGCACGCCGGTCGGAGGCCAGTCAACCGGAACCCTCACGGCGCGGCGGCCATGCGCGCCGCCGTCGCTCAGGTGTCCCTCGAATGCTCCTCGTCGCTGTCGGGGTAGAGCGTCACGCGAAGGGAGGCGTCGAGGGCCGCCACGCGCCGGAGCACCGCACTCGACAGCGTCTGCGTGACGACCGACGGCGTCGTGCCGCAGTCGTAACCGATGTTGAACTCCCGCCGCAGGCACGCCGCCCACATGGCCCGGTCCGACTCCGCGAGCGACTCCACGGCCGTCACCATGGCCGCGACGTTCGGCTCCGGCTCGCGATGCTGCTCCTCCGTCTCGAAGCTGGCGTACCAGAGTCCGTCGTCACGACGATCGACGTGCAGCGCGAAGAGCCCGCGCTTCGCGAGGGCGGCGGCGAGCGACGCCAGGTCCTGGACGGCGACGACATCGAGGTCGGTGTTGAGGTAACAGATTGGCGCCATGCGTGCTCGTCGATTCAGCCGGCGTCGCGGGAACGGCCCGGGATCACCGGGCCGCCCGCACGCCACACGCTGACGACGGTCGCGCCAGCCGACAGTTCAGAAGCTGAGCGGATCGGTCAGGCGCACCCACTTCCCGCCCTTGACGATGGCGAGGAACGAGGAGCTGGCGCCCTGGTGCTTGTCGGGGCCGAAGTTCACCTCGGGGCCGTTGAAGATGTCGTGGTAGCCCTTGATCGACTCGAGGCCCTTCACGAAGGAGTCGGTGGTGAGCTCGGGTCCGGCCTTCTCGAGGCCGACCACCGTGAGGTCCGCCGCGACGTAGCCGTAGACGGCGCCGATGTTGGGATCGGCCTTGAAGCGCTCCTTGTAGCGATCGAACCACTGCTGCGCCGTCGGTGAGAGGTGATCCCGGTACGGCTGATCGGTGAGGCCCATGCCGTAGAGTCCCTCCGTCACGCCGCCCTGGGCGGCGGCCACGAAGGCGTCGTAGGTCGCGGCCGAGCCGAGGAAGTCGACGTCGTTCCAGCCGATCTTGCGCGCGGTGGCGTAGGGCACGATGGAGTCGCGCACGATCGTGCCGAGTACGACCAGATCACAGCCCGCGGCCTTGAGCTTGGTGATCTGCGCGGTGAAGTCCTGGTCCGTCGGCTTGTGCGTGGTCGTCTCGACGACCTTCATCTTGAGCTTCTCGGCCTGGAGCGTGACGCCGTCGAGGACCTCCTTGCCGAAGTCGGTGTCCTGGTACATGGCGCAGAGATTCTTGCGGCCCTTCTTGGTCACCAGGTACTGGATGCCCGCGCGCACCTGGTCGACGTAGGACGCGGCGCCGTAGAACTTCAGCTTGTGGAAGGGCTCGTACATCGAGCGCGCGGCGGAGAGCGGAAACAGGTTCGGCACGCCCGCCTCGAACTGGTCCTTGAAGAGCGCGTTGTTCATGGGCGTGCCGAGCGGGGCGACCATGGCGAAGATCTTGTCGCGGTTGATCAGCTTGGCGCCCGCCTGCACCGCGCGCGGCACCTGGTACTGGGTGTCCTCGACGATGAGCTTGATCTTGCGGCCGTGGATGCCGCCCTTCTCGTTGACGTCGTCGAAGCGCATCTTCACCGCGTTGGACGACGACACCCCGTACGTCGCGGCCGGCCCGGAGAGGTCCGTGTGCATGCCGAGCACGATCTCGGACTTGCTCACACCGCGCGTTTCCTTCTGCGCCGTCGCCACGCCCGCCCCCGCGACGGCGACCACGAGCACCGCTGCTGCCAGCGCTGTCCTCATCCCTCGCTCCTTTCGCGCCCGCTCGAGCGGGCGTCAGGCCTCCGTGTACATCGTGTCGATCACGTCCCGGTACTTCGTGTTCACCAGCGTGCGCTTCAGCTTCATGGTCGGCGTCAGCTCCTCGTCCTCCGCCGTGAGGATCTGCTCGATGAGGCGAAACTTCTTGATCGTCTCCACGCGGGCGAGCTGCTTGTTGACGCGCTCGATCTCGCTCCAGATGAGCGCCTGGACTTCGCGGGCGCGACAGAGCGAGGCGAAGTTCGTGAAGGGGACGTTGTTCTCCTGCGCGTACTGGGCCACCGTCTCGTGGTCGAGCATGATGAGGCAGGAGAGGAACTTGCGGCGATCCCCGATCACCACCGCGTCGGAGATGTAGGGTGAGAACTTCAGCTGGTTCTCGATCTCCGACGGCGTGACGTTCTTGCCGCCCGCGGTGATGATGATGTCCTTCATGCGGTCGGTGATGCGGACGAAGCCATCCGTGTCCATCTCGCCCACGTCGCCCGTGTGCAGCCACCCGTCCACCACCGTCTCGCGCGTCTTCTCGGGCTTGTTGTAGTAGCCCAGGAACACGTGCGGGCCCTTCAGGAGAATCTCGCCGTCGGGGGACAGCGCGACATCGGTGTCCGGACGCGCCACGCCGACCGTACCGAGCTTGATGCGGTCGGGCGGCATCGCGGTGGCCAGGCCGCAGTTCTCCGTCTGGCCATACACCTCGCGCAGGTCGAGTCCGAGCGCCATGTACCACTTGATGAGATCGGGGGCGATGGGCGCCGCGCCCGTGGCCGCCCCGCGCACGCGGTGCATGCCCATCGACCGCTTGATGTTGTCGAGCACGAGGAAATTCGCGGCGCGGAACGCGAGCCGACGGCCGAGCGACGGTCGCCGGCCGGCCAGACGGTCGTCGGCCATCCGCATGCCGGCCCGGAGGGCGGCGTGGTACGCGAAGCGACCGAGCGTGGTCGCCTCGCGCATGCGGAGCGCCACCGCGGAGTAGAACTTCTCCCAGATGCGCGGCACCGCGAAGAACACCGCGGGCGCCACCTCGCGGAGGTTCTCCGGCACCGTGTCGATGTTCTCGGCGAAGTTCACCGTGGCGCCCGTGCGCAGCGGGTAGAACACGGTGAACGTCCGCTCCGCGATGTGGCAGAGCGGGAGGAACGACAGCTGCTGATCGCCCGGACGCGGGTCGGCGATGAAGTCGGCGAAGCCGAGCTGGAACAGGATGTTCGAGTGGCTCAGCATCGCGCCCTTGGGCGGCCCGGTCGTGCCCGAGGTGTAGACGAGGATGGCGAGATCCTCGGGCTGCGCGATCTCCACCAGCGTGTCGAAGACGCCGGGATGCTCGCGCTCGTAGCGGGCGCCGAGCTCCAGGAGCTCGGAGAACGGCATCACCTGCTCGTCGCGGAAGTTGTGCAGCCCGTCCATGTCGAACACGACGATCGTCACGAGCTGCGGGCAGCGCCCGCGCACGGCGAGGATCTTGTCGAGCTGCTCCTCGTTCTCGGCGAAGAAGAAGCGCGCCCCGCTGTCGTTCACGATGTACTCGACCTGCCGCGCCGAGTCGGTCGTGTAGATGCCGTTCGTCACGCCGCCGACGGACATCGTCCCGAGGTCGGTGTACAGCCACGCCGGACAGTTCTCCGCGATGACGGCGACGACGTCCCGCGGCCGCAGGCCCAGGGCCACCAGACCGAGCCCGGCGTGACGCGCGTGCTCGCCGTACTCGCGCCACGTCACGGCGCGCCAGATGCCGAGGTGTTTCTCGCGCAGCGCCACCGTGTCGCCCCGCTCGCGCACGGCGTGGCGGAACAGCTTCGGGAGCGTGTCCTGACCGTGGACCGTCCAGGTCATCGCCACGTCTTCTTTCGCTTCCACCGTCGCGTGCCGCGCACGCCCGTCTCCTTCATCCCGAGGTAGAACTCCTTGATGTCGTCCTTCTCCAGGAGTCGCGCGCACGTATCTTCCATCACGATGCGCCCGACTTCCAGGACGTAGCCGTAGTGCGCCATGTGCAGCGCCATGTTGGCGTTCTGCTCCACGAGCAGCACGGTCACGCCCCGCTCCCGGTTGATCCGCACGATGATGTCGAAGATCTCCTTGACGAGCAGCGGCGAGAGGCCGAGCGACGGCTCGTCGAAGAGGATCATGCGCGGCCGCGCCATCAGCGCGCGGGCGATCGTGAGCATCTGCTGCTCGCCGCCCGAGAGCTGGCCCGCGCGCTGGTCGATCCGCGCCTTCAGCACCGGGAAGTACGTGTAGACCGACTCCAGGTCTTGCGCGACGGCGTCGGCGTCCTTCCGGATGTACGAGCCCATGGCGAGGTTCTCGCGCACGGACAGGAAGGGAAAGACCTCGCGTCCTTCCGGGACGTGGCTCAGCCCGAGCCGCACGACCTTGTCCGGATCCATCCCCTGGATCTGCCGACCGGCGAACGTGACCGTTCCCTTCTGCGGGTCCATCACTCCGGACACCGTCCGCAGGATCGTCGTCTTCCCCGCCCCGTTGGCGCCGAGGATCGTGACGATGGCGCCCTCGTCGACGGAGAAGCTGATGCCGCGGATGGCCATGATCGGCCCGTAGTACGTCTCGACGTTGTTGACCTCGAGGAGCGGCGACGCCATCCCGTCAGCCTCCGAGGTACGCCTTGATCACGTCGGGATGCGACTGGACCTCCTTCGCGGTGCCGATCGCGAGCGGCCGTCCGTAGTTGAGGGCGAGGACGCGGTCCGACACCGCGCTCACCAGGCTCATGTCGTGCTCGACCATCAGCACGGTGATGCCCAGCAACCCGCGGATGTCGTCGATCCAGAACGCCATCTCCTCGGTCTCCTCGACGCTCAGGCCGGACGAGGGCTCGTCGAGCAGGAGCAGCTTCGGCTCCGCGCACAGCGCGCGCCCCATCTCGACGACCTTGCGCACGCCGTAGGGCAGGTTCACCACGAGGCTGTCGCGGTGCGCCTGCAGATCGAGGAAGTCGATCACCTTCTCGACCGCCTCCCGGTGCGCGAGCTCGCGGGCGCGCACGCGGGGCAGGAACAGGAGCTCCTCCACGAAGCGGGTGCGGGCGTGGGCGTGACGGCCCAGGAGCAGGTTCTGCAGCACGGTGGCGTGCTCGAACAGCTCGATGTTCTGGAACGTCCGGGCGATCCCGCGTCGCACGATCTCGTGCGGCGGCACGCTGGTGATGTCCTCCCCCGCGAACACGATGCGCCCCTCGCTCGCGTCGTAGATCCGGCTCACCAGGTTGAAGATCGTCGTCTTCCCCGCCCCGTTGGGACCGATGATCGTGAAGACCTGGCCCGCCTCGACGTCGAAGCTCACGCGGTCGACGGCGCGGATGCCGCCGAAGTTGATGGCGAGGTTCTGCGCCTGGAAGAGCGCCGTCACCGCAGACGCTCCGAGCGCATATAGGCCTTCTGGCGCTTGAACGTGGCGCGCTTGTAGAGCGGGAACGTGGCGAAGAACAGCGCGAGCTTGCGCCACCGCCCGTAGATGCCGAGCGGCTCGAAGAGGATGAACAGCACGAGGATCAATCCGAAGATCCCGGGCTCGAGGCCGGGCTGCTTGACGAACCGCTCGGCGCCCAGGAACGCGGACTCGCTCGCGGCCTTGCCGAAGACGCGCGCCACGTGCCCTACCCACGTCGGCACCGCGTCGCGCGCCTCGGAGATGAGCACGGGCAGGAGCGCCACGAACACCGCGCCGAAGACGGCGCCGTGCAGGCTCCCGAGTCCGCCCACCACGACCATCAGGAGGAACTGGATCGAGAGGAGCACGCTGAAGATGTCGGGGGCGAGGAAGCCGACCTTGTGGGCGAACAGCGCGCCCGCCACGCCCATCATCGCGGCGGAGAATGCGAAGGCCATCGTCTTGTAGAGCGCGAGGTTCACGCCCATGGACTGCGCCGCGATCTCGCTGTCGCGGATCGCGACCCACGCGCGCCCCGTGGGCGAGCGCAGCACGTTGGCGGTGAGCCAGAGGCCCGCGACGAGGAACGCGAGGCAGAGCAGGTAGAAGGCGAGATCGTTCCCGAACGGGACGCCGAAGATCACCGGCTTCTCCACCGGCTTGCCCTTGAGACCGTGCGTGACGCGCTCCCAGCGCGTCAGGACTTCCTGGATGATCAGCGCGAAGGCCAGCGTCGCGATGGTGAGATAGACGCCCGTCATGCGCAGTGCGGGCAGCCCGACGAGCACGCCGGCGCCCGCGGTGATGAGGGCGGCAAGCGCGACGCCGACGATCCACGGCAGGCCGAGGTCCTGAACGAGGTAGACGTGCGCGTAGGCGCCGATGCCGAGGAAGGCGCCGTGTCCCAGACTCACGAGGCCGGTGTAGCCGGCCAGGACCATGAGCGAGAGCCCGCAGAGCCCGTAGATGAACACGAGGGCGAGGTCGACCAGGTAGGCGGGCACGGCCAGGGGCAGAAGGAGCACGCCGAGCAGGAGCGCCACGTACCAGTTGCGCTGGACGTCGTCGCGGAAGAGCCCGAGGTCCTGCGCGTACGACGTCTTGAAGACGAAGCGCATCAGACTTTCTTGCGCCCCGTCGCGCCGAACATGCCCTGCGGCCGCACCGCCAGCACGAGCAGCAGCACCACGTACGCCGCGACGTCCTTCACGCCCTGGGGCAGGTACGCGCCCGAGAACAGCTCGATCAGGCCGATCGTGACGCCGCCCACGAGCGCGCCGGGGATCGACCCGAAGCCGCCCAGCACGGCAGCCGCGAAGGCCTTGAGCCCGATGAACCCGAGGTTGATGTCGATGAGCGACACCGGCGCGAGGAGTACGCCCGCGATGGCGGCTACCCCCGCCGAGATCGCCCACACGAGCGAGAACATCGTCTTGACCGGGATGCCCATGTAGTACGCGGCGAGCTGATTCTGGGACGCCGCCTGCATGGCCACCCCGACTCGCGTGTGCGTGAAGAACGCGTAGAGCGCGGCGCACAGGACGACCGTGCCGACGATGATCGAGAGGTACTCGTGGCTGAGCGCCACGCCGACCACGCGCGAGGCGCGCGCACTGAACGGCGTGGGCAGCGTGTAGATCTCCGAGCCCCACGTGATGGACGCGAAGCTGCGGAAGATCGCGCCGAGGCCGATCGTCAGCATGACAACTGCGAACTGGGGCTGCCCGATCACCCGGCGCAGCACGACGGTGTCGAGCAGCGCGCCGAACAGCGCGACGATCGCGTTGCCGGCGGCGAAGGCCGCCCAGTAGCCGACGCCGTACCACACCACGAACATGTACGTGACGAAGGCGCCGAGCATCATCAGGTCGCCCTGGGCGAAGTTCACGAGCTCGGTGGCCTTGTAGATCAGCACGAAGCCGAGCGCGACCAGGCCGTAGATGCAGCCCACGGCCAGCCCGTTCAGGAGCAGCTGAAGGACGGTATCCACGCCCCAAATCTCCTCAGCGTCGGGAAGGGCTCCGCGGCCCCCCGACGGCCCGCGAGCGGCTCGGAGACGGCGGGGCGGAGCCGCGCCGCCCCTCGGGATTCGGCGATCGGTAGAGCGCTTATAGCACAGGCGGCTCGCCCTGCTGGTCCCCGTGGCGGCTGACACCGGATCGCCGGACCTGCTTGAGATCCGCCACCGGCTCGGTGAAGATCGGCCGATGCGGGGACGTCGCTGGTCGCTCTCGATTCCGTTCGACGGGTTCACCTTGCCGGAGCACGTAGACCTCGCGCGCGAGGCCGAGAGGCTCGGGTACACGGACGCCTGGTCGCTCGAGGTCGACGGGGTCGATTGCTTCGCGCCCCTCGCCGTGGTCGGCGCCGCCACGCGGCTGCGGCTCGGCACGGCGATCGCCAACGTGTTCACGCGCGGACCGGCCACACTCGCGATCTCGGCGGCAGGGATCGCGGAGATCGCGCAGAACGGGTTCTGCCTGGGGATCGGTGCCGGTTCTCAGCCGATCGTCGAGCGCTGGAACGGCGGAACGTTCGCCAAACCGGCCACGCGCGTGCGCGAGATGGCGCTTTTCCTCCGTCGCGCGTTCGCCGGCGAGCGCGTGGTGTTCCAGGGGCAGACGTTCGCCGTCGACGGCTTCCGGCTCAGCCGGCCGCCCGCGCGACCGGTGCCCGTCTACGTCGCGGCGTTGCGGCCCGGCATGCTGCGGGTGGCGGGCGAGGCCGGCGACGGCGCGATCCTCAACTGGCTGTCCGCGGACGACGTGCCGAAGTCGGTCGCGGTGGTGCGCGAGGCAGCGCGCGCGGCCGGCCGCGATCCCGACGCGATCGAGATCACGGCGCGGCTCCTGATCAACGTCGATCCGCCCTCGCCCGCCTCGGACGCGAGCGTCCGGCGCCACGTGACGGCCTACCTCAACGTCCCCGTCTATCGCGCGTTCCAGGAATGGCTGGGACGCGCGCCCGCGCTGCAGCCGATGTGGGACGCATGGGAGAAGGACGACCGGAAGACCGCCGTCGCCGCCGTCCCGGAGCCCGTGATGAACGACCTGATCATCCGCGGATCGATGGACGAGATCCGCGCCCACGTCGAGCGCTATCTGGACGCCGGGATCGACACCGCGTTCCTCTCGCTCTCGACCTTCGAGCCGGACGCGGAGAAGCGCCGTGACCTGCTTCGCTCCGCGATGCGCGCCCTCGCCCCGCGCTGAGTCACGCGCGTCGTGCGCTCAGTGACGCACGAGCGCGCTCACCACGCCAGCCCCGAGCGCGAGGGATACCGAGCACGACGGACGGCACGCCGAAGCCGCGGTAACCGCGTACCGGGAACCCGGCCAGGACGCCTAGAGCGACATAGCGGAGGACGACCGGTTACTCGCTGCGCTCGGACCCCACCACGCTGACGAACGAGACGCACTCGCCCGGCGCGCCGCCCAGGTTGTGCGTGAGCGCGAGCTTGCGGCCGCGCGCGATGCTGGCAATCTGCCGCGCGCCCGCTTCGCCGCGCAGCTGGAGCCAGCACTCGAACAGCATCCGGAGGCCGGACGCCCCGATGGGATGACCGAACGACTTGAGTCCGCCGTCGGGATTCACGGCGAGCTCGCCCTCGAGATCGAACGTCCCCGCCAGCACTTCCTTCCACGCGGTGCCGCGCGTGGCGAAGCCGAGGTCTTCCATCAGCACCAGCTCGGTGGGCGTGAAGCAGTCGTGCACCTCGGCCATCGCCAGCTCGGCGCGCGGGTCGGTCACGCCGGCCTGGGCGTAGGCATCCGCCGCCGACGCCGCGACCTCCGGGAAGTGCGTGTAGTCGTAGCCGGGATCTTCGAGTCCGCTGCCGTTGCCGGCGACGAACGACAGGGCCTTCACGAGGAGCGGGTTGTCGGTGTAACGG
>JBKPPN010000260.1:0-6150 GCA_046733575.1 Candidatus Methylomirabilota bacterium
GCCAGAGCTCGCGCTGCACCGGCACCGGCGCGCCCCCCGCCTGCGCGGTCGGCGCCGCAGCCGGAAGCTGGCGCGGCGCCAGGTTCGACTCGTCGGCGTCCATCAGGTTCACCGCGACGCGCACCTCGCCGCGGGTCGTGGTGAGCGTGTAGAAGCCGATCTCGTCCGTCTCGGTGAAGCTCACCACACCGCGAGTGACCTGAGCCTTGACGCGTCGTCCGCCCGGCGTGGTCACGGTCACGCCGCTCACCCCGTGCTCGACGGGCAGCAGGATCGGCTGACCGGCCGCGAGCTGATAGCTCGACTGATCCAGTCCGGCGGGATGCAGCCAGCGCAAGCCGTTCGACAGGATGAGCGGGAACGCCACGCGGAGCGGGAAGTCCGTCTTGAACAGGTCGAAGCCGAGGAACAGCGCCTTGCGCTCGGGCTCCTCGAGCACGTAGATCAGCGGTCCGCCGACCGCCTCCACCAGCGGGCGCCCCGCCGCCAGCGGTCGCACCCGCATCGCGTCCTCGATCGCGACCTTGGCGAACTCGACGTGTCGCATGACCGGATGCGCGCGATCCCAGTCCATGATGGTGGGCCGCTCGATCCGGCCCAGCACCTCGAGCGGCACGTCCCCCGGCACCGTGTTGACGAACACGTAGCGACCGTTGCCGACCTTCGGCACGCTGGTGTTGTCGACGACGACGACGTCGGCCTCCTCCATCCCGCCCTTGTACTGATCCGGCGTCTTGACCTCGAGCGTGACCTGAGGATCGGTCTTGAGCACCTTCTCGAGGAACAGGTTCCCGGGACTCACGAGCAGGACGGAGATCTTGCGCGGCGGCGGCAGCACGGCGTACGCGACGTTGTCGACGGCGAGGTCGTCGTCGACCTTGAGCCGCGCCACCACGTTGCCGCCGCCCGTGTGGCTGAAGGGCAGCACGAGCGAGCGGCGCACGTTCGGCTCGAGGGTCACCGACTTCTCGGCGATCGTGTGCCCGTCGACGGTGAGGACGAAGTCGAAGGTCTGCGTCTCGCCCGTGTAGTTCACGAGCGAGGCGAAGGCCTGGTAGTCGAAGGAGCCGTAGTAGTTCTTCCGCACGGCGAGGCTCGTGATGGCGACGTTCCGCCCGCCCGCGGCCACCTGGTTCCAGCGGACACGCGGATCGCTCGTCTCCGGGGAGCTCGCGAGTGCGTACGCCCCGTCGGTGAAGACGTGGATCTCGGCGCGCGGATCGGCGCCCACCAGCGCGCGGGCCGTCCGGATGGCGTCGACGACCCGGTTCGGGAGATCGTGCGCCTCCGCGCCGCTGATGGCGGAGAGTGCGCCGTCGCGGTCGCGGCCGAGCGCGGCCACCACGCGGGGCTGCACACCGGCCTCGATGACCATGACCTCGGCGCCTTCGCCGAGGCGGCTCACGAGCGAGGCGGCCTCGCGCCGCGCCTGCACGAAGCGCGACGGCGACACGTCGGTCGCCTTCATCGACGCGGACGTGTCGAGCACGACCACGACCTTCCGCGCGCCGTACCCCATCACGGTCACGGCCGGGCGCGCCAGCGCCAGGCTCAGGGCGAGGAGGGCGAGGATCTGCAGGAACAGCAGCGGGTCGCGCTGCAGGCGCTGGAAGAACGCCGACGCCTCGCGGTCGCGCCGCGAGGCGCTCCACAGGAGCAGGCTCGACACCGTTCGCTCGCGACGCCGGACCTTCAGGAAATAGAGCAGGACGAGCGGCAGCGACAGCGCGAACGTGGCGAGGGCCAGGGGGGACAGGAAACTCATGCCGTGATTCTCACGTCAGCACCAGCCCCTTGAGCTGGGCCAGCACGAACTCCTCCACCGGCGTGTCGGTGACCACGCGGTGATATCCGATCTCCTTCGTGCGACAGAACGTCTCGGCCTTCTCGAGAAACTCCCGCAGCCGGTCGCGATACGCGCGGATCGCCTCGCCGTCCACGGTGAGCTCGCACGGCTCGCCCGTCTCGCTGTCGAGGAGCCGGAACTCCCCTGCGATCTCCGGGTTCATCTCCTCCGGATCGAGCAGGTGGACGACGTGCACGTCGTAGCGGCGCTCGAGGAGCACGCGCAGCCCCGCCTCGTAGCCGTCGGGATCGAGGAGATCGGAGAACAGCACGGCGACGCCAGGCTCCCGCGACCGCAGAGCGTAACTCGCGAGCGCGGCGTTGAGATGCGTGCGCCCGGCCGGACGCACGCGGGCCAGGACGTCGACCAGCTTGGAGAACTGGTTGCGTCCCCGCGTGGGCGATGCGCCCTCGCTCGCGTTCTCGCGCAGGATCGCCACGCCGACCCGCTCCAGGTTGACGAGGCCGACGAAGCCCAGCGCGGCCGCGGCGCGCGCCGCGTAGAGGAGCTTGCTCGGCGAGCCGACGCTCATCGAGGCCGAGCCGTCCACGAGAAGGTGCAGGCAGAGGTCCTCCTCGTCGACGAACAGCTTCACGTGGAGACGATCGAGACGGCCGTAGACGTTCCAGTCGACGTAGCGCAGGTCGTCGCCGGCGCCGTAGGCGCGGTAGTCGCAGAACTCGACGCTGTGGCCCTTGCGCGGACTGCGGCGCTCGCCCTTGACCCGTCCGCGGAACACGCGACGCGACGCCAGCGAGAGGCGCTCGAGCTGGGCCAGGAACTCGGAGGTGAAGAACTCCTGACGAGCAGTGGACGGCACGAGCTATCTTTCGTCGAGCGCCTGGAAGTAGTCCTTGATCTGCGCGTGGTAGTCACGCGGGACCTGCTCACGCGCGATCGAATCCTCCATCATCTTGCGGTACTGCCCGATGACGCCGAGGTACGGCATGCGTGACGGCATCTTGCTCCCCCGCCCCGCCATGTTGGTGTCGTAGCCGTCCTTGCGACCGTTGCGCGACTCGCCCTCGACCCCGACGTCGTACGGATTGGCGCGCAGGCGCTGACTCGCCTCGCCCTTGGGCGAGCCGCTCTTGCCCTTGCCGGGCATCGAGCCCTCACCCTCGCCGAAGTCCTGATCCTCGGGGCCCATCCCCTCGCCGCGGGCGCTGCGTTCGCCGCGGCGGTTCCCGGCGTTCCCGCGCTCGCGGCCGCCGCGCAGGTTCTTGCCGCCGCGCTCGGCTTCTTCCTGGGCGCGCATCTTGTTGAGCGCCTTCTCCATGGCCTGGAGGGCCTTGTCCTGGTTGCCGCCCTCGAGCGCCTCCATGCCCTCCATGGCGTCGCCGTTCCACGACCCGCCCTTGCGCCCGAGCTTTTCCATCTCCTCCAGAAGCTCCTTCAGCTTCTGCGGCGACACGTCCGGTCGGAGACCACTCCGGAGCTCCTTCGACTTCTTGAACACCATCTTGTACTGGCTGGCGGTGAAGTCGGACTGGAGATCGGGGAGACGGTCAACCTGCTCCAGCATCTTCAGGCGTTCGTCGCCCTTCTTGAGAAAGCTGTTGAAGTCGGGCCGCTGACTCGCCAGCGCGGTGTCCTTGAAGATCGCGGACAGATCGCCGGCCGTCGCACCGCCCGCTGTGCCCGAGCGCTGAGCGAAGTCGCGCTCACCGAAGATCGGGCGCTTCTCGGGATCCTTCCTGAGTGGACGCGAGGACTCTTCCACCATCCGCGAGTCCGTGCCCTCGGGCTTGTCGTCGCCCTCCGAGGCGCGGTGGAAGTCGGGCAGCCGGCCCGACGGCAACGGCACCGGGGGCGCCAGGGCGAGCGCCACACCGACCAGGACCGGAATCGGGAGCAAGCGCACCTCGCGCGGGAAGATGCGCGGGACGATCTGCCGTGGCGACAGCGTCTCGATGCGGTGCACGGCGTCGGCGACGAGCGCGTCGACGAGCGGCGTGCGGTCGGGTCGCTCCGCCCACTCGAGCGCCGTCGACACACGTTCCGAGAGGCCGAAGGCGCGGTCGGCGAGCCGCGCGGCGTCGTCCGTGTTGACGCGGCGGGTGAAGCCGTAGAGCGCGCCTGCGAGCAGACCGAGCAGCGCGGCGGCGCCGGCCGCGACGAAGGCCCGGGGGCCGAGCGCGCTCTTCGCGAACACGAGCGCCATGCCGGCGAGCGCGCCGTAGAAGAGGCCGCGCAAGCCGTAGTGCTCGGCGCGACGCCAGCGGACCTGGGCGACGACCTGGGCGACGAGGCGGTCGAGCGGTGCCGCCATCACCGCACGAACGCTTCCTTGCTCCGTCCCGACACGGCCTCGGCGGCGTCGACGATCTGGGCGATGACGTTGTCGATGTCCACGCCTTCGGCCTCGCCCTCGAAGTTCAGGATGATCCGATGGCGCAGCGCGGGCGCGGCGAGCGCCTTCAGATCATCGATGCTGACGTTGTAGCGGCCTTCCGCGAGCGCCTTCACCTTGGCCCCGAGCACGAGGGCCTGCGCGCCGCGCGGGCTCGCCCCGTAGCGCACGAACCGACGCGTGACCTCCGGCGAATGCTCCCACTGCGGGTGGCTGGCCATGACGATGGTCGACACGAGGTCGCGCACGTGCGACGCGATCGGCACCTCGCGCACGAGGTCACGGAACGCGAGCACCTGGGCGCCACTGAGCGCGCGCTCGACGACGGCGGTACGGACCTGCGTCGTCCGATCGATGATGGCGTTCAGCTCCTCGATGGCGGGATAGCGCACGCGCAGCTTGAACAGGAAGCGGTCGAGCTGCGCCTCGGGGAGCGGGTACGTCCCCTCCATCTCGATCGGGTTCTGCGTGGCGAGCACGAAGAACGGCGGGGGAAGCGGATGCAGCGTGCCGCCGACCGTGACGCCGGATTCCTGCATGCCCTCGAGAAGCGCGGACTGCGTCTTCGGCGTGGCGCGATTGATCTCGTCCGCGAGCAGGATGTGCGCGAAGATCGGGCCGCGCTGGAACTGGAAGTGCTTCCGACCGTCGGCGTCCTCCACGATGATGTTCGTGCCGATGATGTCGGCCGGCATGAGGTCCGGCGTGAACTGGATGCGCGAGAACGTGAGGTCGAGCCCCTCGGACAGCGTCTTGATGAGCAGCGTCTTGCCGAGTCCGGGGACGCCTTCGAGCAGGACGTGACCGCCCGCGAACATCCCGGTCAGAACGTGCGTGATGATCTCGCGATGGCCGACGATCACCTTTTCGACCTCGCTCCGGAGGCCCTCGAAGGCGCTCACGAATTCCTGCACACGCGCGTCCTGGGTCATGCAGTCTCTCCTTCTGTGGGGGCGTCGCGCCGGCGGAGTCGGTTCATTATGGGACGGGGTCCAAGGCGCGTCAACGCGCGAGGGTCGACGCGGACGCGATCGTCTCGCCGATGAGCGGTCGATACACCGCGAGGTACCCTTCGATTTCGCGTGACGGCGACGTCAGCGTCGCCACGCGCGCCGCGCCTGCCGCGCCGAGACGCGCGCGGAGTGCCTCGTCGCGCGCCAGGCGCTCCGCCGCGGCGCCCAGTTCGTGGGCATCGCGGAACGTGAGCCCGGTCACGTTGTCCTCGATGAGCGAGCGATTGCCCGGGATGTCGGAGGCGAGCACGGCGCGGCCCATCACGAGCGCTTCTAGGAGCGCGTTCGACATGCCGCCCTCTGAGCTCGAGCAGTTCAGCACGACGTCGCTCTGCGCCAGGAGCGATCGCATCTGCGCGTGCGGCACGGCCCCGACGTGACACGCCCACGGACGCGCGGCCAGGGCCGAGAGCAGCGCGTGGCCCTCTCCGGGATCGACCACGGGGCCGGCATAGAGCAGGCGAACGTGCGGCAGCCGTGCCACCAGATGGTCGAATGGCGCGAGCGGCACGCGCGGTCCCTTCACGGGACGGATGCCGCCGGGGAAGAGGAACAGCATGCGCTCCGGGGGTAACGGCCACCGCGCGTCCAGATCGAACTGCTCGTCGCCCTCGAGATCGGCCGCCTGCGGGACGACATGCACGCGCGACGCGAGACCGGGGACGACGGCCGTGACGAGATCACGCATGGATTCGTGGAAGATGACGACGGCCACGGCGGTGTCGAGCACGCGCTGCACCGTCTGCCCGCGCGCCGCATCGTAAAGATCGTGGTTGGCATCTGTTCCCGTCAGCGTTACGACCAGCGGGACGTCCAGGCGTCGAGCGACCTCGAGGGCGAGCGGGCCGACCCGGAACGCGTGGAAGGCGTGGACGAGGTCGGGCCGGTACGCGGCGACTTCTGCCTCGATGGCGGTCTCGGGCGCCGCGCCGACGTCC
>JBKPPN010000261.1:0-4813 GCA_046733575.1 Candidatus Methylomirabilota bacterium
GGGCGACGCCGTCCCGGCCGCGCGGGAGCTGACCGGGGACGCCGTCGACAAGAGCGGCATCGGCGATCACCTCGGTCTCGTGCTCGCCGACGCGCTGGCCCGCCGCGACGATCTCGCGGGCGCCCGAGCGGCGGCGCTGGCGGTGGCCGACCGCTATCGCGACAGCCGCCTGGCCTCGCGCGCGCTCGTCATGGCGGCCGTGGTGGCGTCGCAGAGCGGCGACGAGGTGGCCGCGCAGAGCGCGCTCACCCGGCTCATCGACACGTATCCCGACAGGCCGGAGCTCACGCAGGCCCTCTACATGCTGGGGCAGAGCGCCGAGGCGCGCGGTCAGCTGGATGCCGCCGTCGCCGCCTATCGTCAGGTGACGTTGCTCGCGCCGACGAGCGGATGGGCGGATGGCGCCTCGGATCGTCTCGGTATTCTCGCGGGCGCCGGCACGCGCGTGCCCGAACTCTCCGTCGACCAGCGCATGGACCGCGCGGAGCGCCTGCTCCGCGGCGGCGTGCCGGACCAGGCGAGCGAGGAAGCCCGCCGCGTCCTGGAGGACTCGCGCGATCCCGGCCTCACCGTCCGCGCACTCCGCGTGGCGGCCGAGGCGGCGCGACGGCTCAAGCGCTACGACCTCGCCGCGCGCACCACCGAGATGGCGGCGAAGCGTGCGCCGCAGAGCACGCGGCGCGCGCTGCAGCTCGAGCAGGCACGTCTGCTCGTCCAGGCCGGCAATCGCGACGCCGCGCTCCCGATCCTGGTCGACGTGGCGGCGCACGGCTCCGAGGCCGAGGCGTCCGAGGCGCTGTACCTGCGGGCGCGCGTCCTCGACGAGCTGAACCGCAGCTCGGGCGCCGCCGCCGCGTACCGCGCCGTGGCCAGCCGCTTTCCGAATCGCGAGGTGGCCGGAGCTGCGCTGTGGCGCCTCGGGTGGATGTCGTACCTGGCGGGTGACGTGCGGACCGCCGACGAGACATGGAAGAAGCTCTCGGAGATGACGAGCGCGCGGAGCCTGCGCACGCAGGCGCTCTACTGGACGGCGCGCGCCCGCGAGCACCGGCACGGCGCCGCGGCGGCCGCGTCCCTCTATCGCCGGGTGCTCGCCGAGGCGCCGCGGAGCTACTACGGCATGCTCGCCGCGGCGCGCGTGTCGGGCGCGGTGGTGCCCGAGCGCGAGCCGAGCATCCGTCTGCCCGACGATCCGCGCGATGCCATCGCGGACGATCCCGGCTTCGCGCGCGTCGCGCTGCTGCGGCGCATCGGTCTCGTCGAGCCGGCCCTCCAGGAGCTGGAGGACGTCGTGGCGCGCTCGGTGGGCGACACCGTGCGGCTCTACGGGCTGACCAGTGCCTACGTCGACGACGAGCGCTACCACCTGGCCCTCCGCGTCGTGCGCCGGCACTTCGCGAGCCTCGCGGTCAGTGGCGCGTCGTTGCCGCCCGCGTTCTGGCAGATGCTCTACCCGCTGGGCTGGCGCGAGCAGCTCATGGAGGCGGCCGCGCGCCATCAGCTCGACCCGTTCCTCGTCGCGGCCCTCGTGCGCGAGGAGTCGAGCTACTACCCGCGCGCGGTGTCGCGGGCCGGCGCGCGCGGACTGATGCAGCTCATGCCCGCCACGGCGAAGCTCGTCGCGGCGTCGGGAGCGGTGAGCACGTACGGTGGCAGCGAGGAGCTCGACGAGCCCGCCGTGAACCTGCTCCTCGGCACCAAGTTCCTCGCCGATCTCATGCGGGAGTTCAACGACCCTCGGCTCGCCCTCGCGGCGTATAACGCGGGGCCGCGGCGGGCGAAGGAGTGGTGGGCGAAGCGACGCAGCGATGACGTCGAGGTCTGGGTGGAGCAGATCCCGTTCGACGAGACCCGGCAGTACGTGAAGCGCGTCATGCTGTCGTGGGACGAGTACCGGCGGATCTACGGCGGTCGCTGACCGCGCCCGTGCAGTTGCTCGCCGACACCGGCGGTCAGGGGGACTGCGGCCTCTGACCACGAGCCTCTCCGATTTCGATATTTCGCGCCTCATGCGACACACGTTGCCTCATCCGCGACGTGGACGCGTGTCGTCGCGGGACGTCGCTTCTACTTCTGCAGTAGTCGTCTCAGGTACGGGTACATGTGCTTGGCGATGATCCGGTAGCCTTCGGACGTGGGGTGGATCCCGTCGGGCTGGTTGAGGCGGAAGTTGGCGGCGACGTCTTTGAGGAGGAAGGGCATGAAGACGACGCCGGGGCGGCGGGCCAGGTCCGTGAACACGGCCTCGAAGTCGCGCGCGTAGTCGCGGCCGTAGTTCGGGGGGACCTTCATCCCGGCGAGGAGCACGGGGATGTGCTGGGCCTGGAGCGTGTCGAGGATCGCGGTGAGATTCTCGCGCATGGCGGCGGGGGGCAAGCCGCGCAGGCCGTCGTTGGCGCCCAGGGCGACGATCATGATGTCGGGGTGCTGCTTGAGCGCCCAGGAAAGACGGCGTCGTCCTCCCGCCGTCGTGTCGCCGCTGGCGCCCGCGTTGAACACGCGGTAGTCGTAGCCGTCGCGGCGCAGCATCTCCTGCAGTCGCGCGGGATACGTCTCGTCGGGCGCGACGCCGAGGCCGGCCGTGAGGCTGTCGCCCAGCGCCACGATGACGTGCTCGGCGCGCGCGGTGTGGCCCCACGGAAGCACGACGAGCACGAGCGCGACGACGAGCGAGGCGACGCTCGGTGCGCGTCGGAGCGGGCTCATGAGCGAAGTGTAGTATGAGTGGATGCTGATCCAGGTGCGCGACGTCGTCATGCGTCTCGGTGCCGGCGCGAGCGCGGTGACGGTGCTGCACGGCGTCTCCCTCGACGTCGCCGCGCGCGAGGTGCTCGCCGTGACGGGCGCTTCGGGGAGCGGCAAGTCGACGCTGCTCGGGCTTCTGGCCGGACTCGACCATCCCACCGCGGGCTCGATCGTGGTCGATGGCGTCGACATCACCACGCTCGACGAGGACGCGCTCGCCCGCTTCCGCCGCGAGCGCATCGGCTACGTCTTCCAGTCGTTTCATCTCATCCCCACGCTCACCGCGCTGGAGAACGTGGCCACCCCGCTCGAGATCGCGGGGGCGCCGCGACCGCTCCGGCGCGCGCGCGAGCTGCTCGTGGAGGTCGGGCTCGGCGAGCGCGTCGCGCACTATCCGGCCCAGCTGTCCGGCGGCGAGCAGCAGCGCGTGGCCATCGCGCGGGCCGTCGCCCTGGATCCGGCCATCGTGCTCGCCGACGAGCCCACGGGAAACCTCGACTCGCGCACGGGCGAGCAGATCGTGGACCTGCTCCTGACCCTCGATCGCGAGCGTCGCAGCACCCTCGTCCTCGTCACCCACGACGAGGCGCTCACCCGTCGGGCGGACCGCATCATCACGCTGCGTGACGGCCGCATCGTGGGCGACGCCTCCGCCGCACTGGCCACGACTTCAGCGGGATGATCGGCGTCGCCGGTCGGCTGGCGTGGCGCGAGACGCGCGGCGCGGGCCGTCACCTCGCGCTGCTCTTCGCGTGCGTCGCCATCGGCGTCGCGGCGCTCGTCGGGGTGGGCGGCTTCGCGGCCAACCTCGACCGCACGATGGCGCGCGAGGCGAAGGCGCTCCTGGGCGGCGACGTCGAGATCCGCTCCGCCCGTCCGCTGGAGTCCTCCGTCGAGTCCACCATCGATCAGGTCGCCGCCGGCGCCGACGTCGCACGCGTCCGCGAGCTGGTGGCCATGGCGCGCGATCCGCGCAGCGGCCGCTCCATCCCGATCGAGCTCAAGGCCGTCGACGATCGCTATCCGCTCTACGGCCAGGTGCAGACGGTGCCGCGCGCGCCCCTGCCCGCGCTCGTGCGCGGACATTCCGTGCTCGTGCAAGGCGACCTCCTCGCGCGGCTGCCGGTGCAGCCCGGTGACGCGATCAGCGTCGGCGACGTCCGCCTGACCATCGCGGGCGTCGTCCAGAAGGAACCCGATCGCGTCGGCCTGATCTCGCTGGGCCCGCGCGTGCTCATGACCGAGCAGGCCCTCGCCGATACCGGACTGCTGACCTTCGGCAGCCGTGTACGCTACCGCACGCTGGTGCGGCTGCCGGCATCGGGCGACGCGCGCGCGGTGCGCGAGCGTCTGGCGCGCGCCATCGACGACCCCGCCATCCGCGTGGTGGCGTACGACGAGGCCCAGCCCGGCCTCCGGAAGTTCTACGCCCAGCTCGGCGCGTACCTGGGACTGGTGGGCCTGGTGAGCCTGCTCGTCGGCGGCATCGGCGTGGCGTCGGCCGTCCGCACGCTGGTGCGTCGACGCCTGCCCTCCATCGCGATCCTGAAAGTGCTCGGTGCACGCACGGACGTCATCATGACCGCGTACCTGCTGCAGACGCAGGCGCTCGCCCTCGCGGGTGGCCTCGCCGGCGTGCTCCTCGGCACCGCGGTGCAGCCGCTCCTCATCCGGCTCCTCGCGGGCCTCGTCCCCTTCGCGCTCGACACGCGGATCGAGGCGGGAACGCTCGTGCACGGCGTCGCCATGGGATCGCTCACCGCGTTGCTCTTCACGCTGTGGCCGCTCCTCGAGGTCCGCGACGTCCGCCCGTCGCGGATTCTCCGGCGCGACGTCGAGGCCGCGCCGCCGGCGCGACGTCGGCCCTGGCTCGGCGCGCTCCCGTTCGTCGCGGGCCTCGTCGGTCTCGCCCTGTGGCAGGCGGGCTCACTGAAGATCGGCGGCATCTTCGTGGCCGCGTGCGCCAGCGCGCTCGTGCTGCTCGCCCTGCTCGGTCGCGCCCTCGTCGCCCTCGCCCAGCGCGTGCCGCGCCTGCGGTGGCTCGCGTGGCGTCACGGCGTGGCGACCC